>JAPLCX010000058.1 GCA_026392035.1 Candidatus Auribacterota bacterium
TCCCAGAAAAGCTTTGCCTGGCGATGGCGCTCCTCGATGGTTTCACGCAGATGATACATTCCGCGGAAAAAGGGGGCGTCTTTGGTGCGGGCGGTGGAGACCAGCCCCCAGGGAGGCTTATCGGGTCGTTGGGTTAACACCTCATTTGCTCCAAACTGTTTTATCAGATTCTCCCTATGTTGCTCCTGTTCACAAAATCTCACAATATCGTAAACCATAAAATTAATAAAAAGCTCAGGTCTTGGATATTCTAAAATGCGTTTTAAAGTATCCATTGGATAGCCTGTATATCCAAAAGGATCAATGAAGAAAAACATCGGGTTATATTGTAAGTTCTGCTTTTCTTGACTCACGTGAATGATATAGGTTTCCCAGGTAACGCGCCCCCACCAGCCCTCCGAAAAAATATTTCATTTTTCCGGGAATAAAATTCACTCTCGCCTCGTCTTATATAGTGAGATTGGGATTTATGTGCAGCATCTTTTAGAAGGTAGGCGGGGCATGGATAAAGCAAAAAAGACTTCTTTGATTCCGGCAAACCGCATCGAAAATGTGATCATTTTGATAAGAGGGCAGAAGGTAATTCTTGATGTTGAGTTGGCTTATCTCTATGGCGTGCCTACAAAGCGTCTTAACGAACAGGTCAAGCGTAATAGAACCCGCTTTCCAGAGGATTTTATGTTTCAATTAAGCCGTGATGAATTTGTTAACTTGAAGTCGCATTTTGCGACCACAAGTTCAGGGTGGGGTGGAACGCGCAAGCCACCCTATGCCTTTACAGAACATGGCGCGATCATGGCAGCTACAGTGCTTAATTCACCGCTTGCAATAGAAATGAGTATTTTTGTTGTCCGTGCGTTTGTGAAACTGCGGAGAATAATAGCCAGTCACGTCGAATTAGCACGCAAGTTGAAAGAAATGGAGAAGACGTACGATGCTCAATTCAAAGTGGTATTCGATGCCATTCGCGAGCTCATGTCCCCGCTGGAAAAGCCGAAACGCCTGATTGGCTTTCACGCGGAGCCATGATGATAACAGGAATATTCCTGCACCCGTGGAGCCCGTGGGGGAAGTCGAAGGGGATCACCAAAAAGAGCGGGAATTTTTGAGCCATTCCCTCCAGCATCCACAATTGGAATGCTAAACCTATCCTCCTTGACTCGCGCGAATGTCATTGACCTCACTCATCAGCGCTCAACCCCTCCGCCTTGACCCACACAAAACCCGTTGTCACTGTCCCCATCAATGAATACCACACCAATCCTCCTTGACGCGCGCGAAAATTCTTTTCCCCCGTCCCGCCTTATGCGGGACGCCGATAAAAAAGCTTCTTTGCCCCCCTTGGAAATTGCCCCGAAAAGAAGTTCGAACCGTTAAAGCTGGCGCGCCCAGGTCCCTCGGCTTCGCTCGGGAACTTCGTCAGGACTCCCCTCGGCTCTCCCGCTGAAGCGGGATCGCTCGGGACAAGGTTCCTTCGGCAAGCTCAGGATCTTCGACGCCTGCTCCGCAGGTTCTCGTCCTGCCTTGATACGAGAGTGCTCTGTCAGCCCTCGCAAGGAGGGCCGCCAGAGCACTGGCGCGCCCGGCAGGACTCGAACCTGCGGCCAACGGATTAGAAATCCGTTGCTCTATCCGCCTGAGCTACGGGCGCGTGACTGCACGGGAAGGAGTTCGGAAGAGATTCTACAATCAACTATAGCACCGGTGGAGAGAGGGTGTCCATAAGAAATCTTTCTCGGGGTTTCCCTGTCTGGATATGAGTTGAGAAGTTTTTGCTTTGACGCGCCTGATGCTCAGAATGTGTTATGATAATGTATCGAGGACTGAATGTGTCTCCCACCGTGTGCCCACGGCGAGGGTTGACGGGCTGATCGATGAGGCGAGTATAATGAGGAGCACTATCCGTTCTTATACGATGAAGGGATTTTATGAAGAGCAATCTCCAGATCGAGCAGAGCATTGAGAAATGGCACATATCCCGCGTCGCCGAGAAACTCGGGCTCACCGAGGAGGACTATGATTATCACGGCAAATACATCGCCAAGGTCTACGCCAGCCTGCTCCAGAAGAAGAGGAGAGCGCCCTCCGGAAAGCTCATCCTCGTCACCGCGATAACGCCGACGCCCGCGGGAGAAGGGAAAACGACCACGACCATAGGCCTCGGCGACGCGTTTGCACGCCTGGGGATGCGGAGCTGCATCTGCCTCCGCGAGCCCTCCCTGGGGCCGTATTTCGGGATCAAAGGCGGCGGAACCGGGAGCGGCTACGCGCAGGTCGTTCCCGCCGAGGATATCAACCTCCATTTCGCCGGCGACATGTACGCCGTTACGAAAGCCAACAACCTCCTCTCCGCCATGATCGACAACCATCTCCAGCACGGCAACAGCCTCCGCATCGACCCGAGGAGGATCAGCTGGAAGAGGATCATGGACCTGAACGACAGGGCGCTGCGCGAGATCTTCGTCGGCCTCGGCGGCGTGATGCACGGCATCCCGCGGAAAGACGGCTTTGATATCACGCCCGCCTCAGAGGTGATGGCCATCCTCTGTCTCTCGATGGACTACGGAGACCTGATCGAGCGGCTGAAGCGGATCACCATCGGCTCGACGTACACGGGAGAGCCGGTGACCGCGGAGCAGATAAAGGCAGATGGGTCCATGGCGGTGCTGCTCCGCGATGCCATACACCCGAACCTCGTCCAGACGATCGAGCACACGCCCGCCTTCGTCCACGGCGGCGCGTTCGCGAATATCGCGCACGGCTGCAACAGCGCCGTCGCGACAAAACTGGCGCTCAAGCTTGCGGACGTGGTGGTCACGGAGGCGGGCTTCGGGTCAGAGCTCGGCGCGGAGAAGTTCTTCGACATCAAGTGCCGCATCGCAAAGCTTACGCCGAGCGCCGCCGTGATCGTCGCGACGACACGGGCCATGAGGTATCAGGGATATGACTCGCTCGCGAAGGGCATGGATAATCTGAGAAAACATATCGAAAATGTCCGCCACTTTGGAATCCCGATCGTGGTCGCCGTCAACCGCTTCGAGGGAGATAGCAGGCGGGATTTAACGGCGATCATCTCTGCCTGCCACCGTGCGGGGGTGCGGGCCGCCATCTCAACCGTTCACGAGAAAGGAGGACAGGGGGGCATCGCGCTCGCCGAAGCGGTCCTCGAGGCGGTTGAAAAAAACAGGGCTCAATTTAAATTCCTCTACCCGCTGAATCTCCCCATAAAAAAGAAGATTGAACTCATCGCCCATGAGATGTACGGCGCGAAGGGTGTTGACTATGAGCTCTCGGCCAACCTGGATATCCAGCGCATCGAGAAACTGGGCTACGGCAACCTCTCGGTATGCATGGCAAAGACACAGAAATCCCTCTCGGACGATCCCGCGGTCCGGGGGCGACCGAGGAATTTCAGCATAAATGTCAACCAGGTCAGGCTCGCCGCGGGGGCGGGCTTCGTCGTCGCCATAATCGGCAACATCATGACGATGCCGGGCCTCCCCAAATACCCCGCCGCCGAGCGGATAAAGATAGACCGATCTGGAAGAGTGCTCGGCCTCTCCTAAGCACAAGGGTCCACATCATGCTCATCACCGCACTCCTCCTGGCCTTGCAACTCGGCTTCCCCCTCGCATCTACAGGTCACCCCCCCCTCTTCTCACCGGGAGAAAGACTGCACTACAGGGGATACGTCCTCGGCTACTTCCCGGTGGGCGATGTATGGTTTGGAGTAAATAAGGCAACGTATAAAGGCAGGGAGGCATACCGTTTCGACGCCCGCGCGCTCGGCCACTACGTGATCTACACCCTCGACATCCGCCTTCGCTCTATTGTAGACGCCTCGAACCTCAGGAGCCGGGTGTTCCGTCGTCGCGAGGTCGGCACGGAGAAAAGGGATTATAAAATTGTCTTCGACCGAGATGAGATGAAGGCGACCCACTACCGCAAGCGGGGGAAATTCAGCACCGTCGAAGAGATGGACGCGGCCCCATGGGAGAAGCGCGCTGTGTTCCCCATCAGCCCCGAGGTAAACGACATCCTCTACACGCTCTACTTCGCCAGGGATATCGGGGACAAGGTGGGGACAAAGAGATATTACTGGTTCGTGGAAACGACCTCTATCTGGAAAACGCTCGTCACGATCTCCGGCGAAGAGAAGATCAACCTGGGGAGGGCGGGGACGTTCGATACATTGAAGGTAATGATTGAACCGGACTATAGCCGGCAGCCCGAAAAGGGAGCGAGATTCAGCGGCCTCTTCGGCGTCATGGGCTCTCTCGAGGTATGGGTGGATAAAAAGACCCGCATTCCCCTCATCGTGAGGGGGCAGGTCCCCTTCGCCTACATCCTCCGTCCCACCATCAGCGTCATCCTCCAGGATTACACGCTCCCCTGATATTCAAGGACATGTTCTTGCAATGTCTCATTGATTTCTTACGTGCATATGTCAGTACCTGAATTTTGCGCCATTCTCCCATTTTTCATCGTTTCACCGTCTCGTTCTTGATCATCTTGTCATGTAATGTTCCAGTCTTATCATTCAAACAGATCCGATTGCATGTGTTATAATTTAATGAGGAGCACCGATGAACCCGCGATACCCTCAGAAAAGGTTGACGATTCCGGATTCGGGGATTGCGGATCCTCCGGTGGTATGCTAAATTATCACAAAGGGGAAAATGCTCCGTGAGACGCATTCTTCTGGCAATTGTATATTCGCTGCTCCTCTCTCCTTCCGGGACGGCATTCAGCCAGCCGGACTTCAGCGCATTCGTGACCTTCGGCGACAGCCTGACGCACAACGACCTGCTCGGTATTGCATACGATAACCCCCAGGACCTTTATGGCGAGGACCCGGCAGAAGCGGTCTTCTCGAAAGGGGCATTGCCTGACGACACTCTGAACAGCTATGCCATCGGCGGATCCCAGGCGAAGGATATCAGCCGGCAGATCGACGTTTATGAGCTGTGTGAGAGAATCGGGACACAACTGAGGGCGACGCTCATCAACTTCCAGATCGGGGGAAATGATATCCTGAACAATTTTGATGAACTCGCGGCACACGCGCCGGGAACGGACAGTGCGGCCGACGGCATTATCGATACCCTCCTCGCCACGATGAAAGAAGACATGCTGCGGCTCTATGACGCGCACCAAGATGCTCGATTCATCGTATGGACAATACCCGATGTCACGATCGCGCCCAAACATTATGGAGCGCTCACCGGCGCCGAGATGGGCAACGTCCGCGCGCATATCGATGAGGTCAACCGCTTCATCCGCAGTCTCGATCAATACTCATTCGTCGTCGTGCTCGATCTCTACCGGTTGTTTCAACAGATTGTCGCCACCCCCCCCTCGGGCAACGGTCATCAGCTCGTTCCTCCGCCCGCGTACGGCGATTATGACAACATGTTCGCCGACGAGATACATCCCACGGCGGTGAGCAACGCCATGGTCGCCAATACGATCATCAATCAGATGAACAAGAAATGGAAGGGCGCCATCCCTCGCTACAGTGCCCCAGAGCTTATCCATCTCGCGGGAATCTCCGACTGATCCCCCCCAACATAGGGTGAAGCGCCGCCGCCCCACCCTTTGACCGGGCTGAATATATTTCAGCTCAATGAAATTTCACTATAAGGAAGTGCCATAGTTAATCATTCATAGCCATCTTCGCATTGTATTATACGAGGTGAGAATGGAATTTATTCCCGCTTTTCTAAAGATTTTATCTGGGCAGAGTGCTCAGGACATATAACTTCGACTGCCGATATCATTCACGCGAGTCAAGGAGGATCTGTGTGGCATTCTATTTATAAATGCTGGAAGGAATGGGTACCGGGCGGGACGCGCTTCGACTGGCTTGCGATTTTACACCGGGCGTAGCCGAAGTTCTCAGGACAAGTTCACCAGCAGATACGTATCTGAGGATCTTGTATGAAGTGCTATGGCTCGGTGCAAAATCCGATGCGCCGATTAGCCCAACTTTCCCAGATCAACACGCAACCGTTCCTCAGCTTTTGAGAGTATCGTCGTTCCTTTTTCACGGCGCGCTTCGCTCGTGCATAAGATCAGCCAGTCACTGACCTCTTTCTCTCCCTCTACGAATGTGCTTTGGGGATCCTGTATCCGCTTTGCCTCAACGTGCGTCTTTTTGTCCTTGCACGATATCGTTTCAAATCCTTCTCCCTTTGAAAACTCAGCCTGATAGTTTGACCGGCTGCGACGCGTATCGTTTACTAAATAATCAAAATGGCATTCCCGCAATTCCTTCAGATTCTTTTTCGTCGCCACTCCCGCATCCACGATGACCAGCGGTGTGGCGCTCAGTTGCAGTTCTCCCTCTTCCTGAACAACCGCCTGCAATACCTCCACCATTTCAACCAGGGTTTTTGAGCCATTTCGATTACCCTCAAATATCCTGTGGGCAAGCTCAAATCCCTCTCGATCAAAGACCATGCCTACAACTACCTGCGGACAATCGTCTCTCTTCTCTCTTGATCTTCCGGGGCGCGCCTTCGGATTTGCTCGTGCGGTCCCTTCAAAATAGAAATTCGTCAGATCATATATTAGTATGATGCGATCCAGATTCAATAAACGCTTCTGCAACGTCCTCAGATGTCTCTCGATCCTCTCCTGATGCTCAAGCAATGTATCGCTGACCCGATAAAAACGATCCCTCCCGCTCGTTGCCAGTCGTGCCCCCAGCAGCTCCGGTAATGCGCTCGTGGGTATCCACTCCATCAATGCATGCTCGGCTTCTACCAGCCGATTGATCACACTGGCTGCCGCCGCATCGTGCTGGGCTGGATTGAAGCCCATGTGCTGCAAAAGCTCCGGCATTCCCAACTGCTTCCATACATGTAATCCCAGCACGCTCGGGCCCAGTGAACTTGTGTCGGTGTGATCTACATGATTGATACATACCCCATCTACTACGTCATCCTCCCGCAGTGTCTCAGATGGGTTCGACGTTTTGCCCCGTTGTCGCAATGATCGCCACCGCCCTCCCAGGTCAATCCGCTTTACGATGCTATCAACCCACTGCTGCACTCGCCTGGACAACCGATGCTCAAACAAGTCGCGATACCCATACAACCGTCGTTCCACCATCTCAGCTATGAGTGAGTGGTCTTTCTTCGGGATATCGGCATTGCCCAGCGACACGACCACCCGCTGCCGAGGTCGTCCCTCGGCATTACGGTATGCTTCGAGCAGCTTGCAAATCATTGAGTTACGACAAGAGAAATGCGATTTCTCCCTATTTTTTGGATGCCAAATGCAAAAGTTGGGTTAGGTGTCTTTCTTGCGCGTCACTACATACGCCACACCGCCTCGCCCCGCATTCCCCGGGAATGAGGAGGACGGTGAAGGAAATTCAAAACTACACTATATCCTCTCTTTAAGCAATGAGCTTATTCTTGCCGCACGGACGGGCAGGGTCATCTCCTCAGACCTTGCCGGCCCCTCGAAGAGCGGTCTCTCGCACCTGTACAGGGTGCCGAGGGCGATAGGGGCTTGAGAGTTGTAGTCCCACTCGCGTATCTTGTGAAATGCAGCTTCATGACCACCGGCATCGTGACCCTCAGGCTGGTAGACCCTCTTGTTGTAGTCCATGTAAAGGTTGTAGAAGGTCACGCACACCTGAAGGACATCGACGAGGGCGAATCCCCGGTGCGCAATTGCTTCTCTGAGGGTCTGCTTGAGGAGGTCCATCCTGTTCGAATACCCACGCGCGATGAAGCTCGCCCCGCTCGCGAGCATGAGCTCCAGCGGGTTCAGGGGCGGCTCTTTTGTCCCCCGAGGAGTTGACTTTCCTTTGAATCCCAGAGGCGATGTCGGCGTGTACTGCCCGGTGGTGAGGCCGTATACGCGGTTGTTGTGGATGATCATGGTGATATCCACATTCCGCTTCGCCGCGAACACGAGGTGCTCAAGCCCCTCGCCGTAGGAATCGCCGTCTCCCGCGAATCCGATGACCGTGAGGTTCTGGTTGGCGAGCTTTATCCCCTCGGCGACCGGCGCCACGCGCCCGTGGATGGCGTAGAAGCTGTTCACGTTCAGGTAATCAACGATCTTCGCATGGCATCCGATCCCCGAGACGAGGACGATATTCTCCATGCCGCCCCTCTCCTCGCCGATCGCCTCGAGCACCGTTCTGACAGCGTTCAGGATGGCGAAATTGCCGCAGCCCTTGCACCATGTGTTGACCGCGGAGGTGCCAAGCTCGCGCGCGCCCATCACGTCACCTTTGCCAGTTCGCCCTCCAGCTCCTCAAGAGAGAACTGCCTCCCGTCATATTTCAACACCTTATCTTCGACACTCACCCCATAAAAGCCGAGGAGCCTCGCGAATTGCCCCGTGGCATTGTTCTCGACACAGATTATCCTTCTCACCCCTGCAAGCGCCTCACGCAACCGGGAGATGGGAAAGGGGGAAAGCACCAGAGCGTGAACAACCCTCATGCCGAGCCGTTCGCCCGCTTCCACGCACACGCCCTTGTTCGACCCCCAGCAGATGAGTGCGGTAGAGGCGCCGCGTTCGCCATAGATTCTGACTCCCCTGTACCGCTTCACCTCCTCTGCGAGATGCGTTCCCTTGCGCGCCCGTTTCTCCTGCATCATCTTCGTAAGGGAGGGGTCTTCCGTGGTGATGCCGTTCTCGTCATGCTCGTAGCTGTCCACCTTCACGACCGCCCGCGTGGCCGGCGGGAATGCGAGCGGAGATACGCCGGTCTCGGTATTCAGATATCTCCTGTACTGTCCCTCTCCATTCCAGAGCGCAGCCTCGCCCTCTGGGACTTCTCCCGCAGATGCAATATCAAAACTATAGGTCCCCTCGCACACTGTCTTATCCATCAGTATTATCGATGGGATCTGATACTTCCAGGATAGGTTAAGGGCGACGGCAGCCCAGTAATAGGCCTCCTCTGCGTCACCGGGTGCGACGACAACACGGGGAAACTCCCCCTGACCGGCATTCATCACAAAATGCAATTCCGTCTGACTTGTATATGTCGGCAAACCCGTGCTGGGACCCGGTCGCTGGCCGACGACCACCGCGATGGGAATCTCAGCCATACCAGAAAGGCTGAATCCTTCGGTCATGAGGCAGAACCCGCCGCCGGACGTGCCCACCGCCGCGCGCCTCCCCGCATAGGCATAGCCGAGGGCCATCAGCATCACGGCGATTTCGCTCTCGGGGTGTATCACCGTGATAGTGAAATCCTCAGCGACGCGCGCAAGAAAATGCAGAAGGCTCGAGCTCGGTGTCATGGGATAAGCGATGTAGGCATCGAGCCCCGCGGCAACGAGGCCGAGCCCGCACGCCTCATTCCCGCTCACGAGCGGCAGCACCTCCTGGCCGAGCGGCTCCAGCCTCTCGCCCGCTTCTGCGCTCTCGAATCCTCTGCGGGCGAGCTTCAGGTTCAGCTCGAGTTCTCGCGGGATATCTTTTGTGAAGACCTTCTCGAGGACATTCCACTCTATCCCTGCACTCCTGGCGAACGCGCCGATGAGGCATGAGTTGCGGGTGAGCTCGGGGGCTGCTACCTCTTTCAGAATCGTCTTGAGGGGAATGCCCAGGCCGCCCGCCTTCGCGGAATCGGAGTCATAGATGAGGCGGGAGGGATCTGTCAGCCTTACCGCATGCCTGTCAACCGTCTCCTGATTCAGCGCAAGGAGGTAATCTATCCTGTCGCGGCAGACGCCGATTCTGGTCTTCGCTGCCCTCACCAGGGAGAAGTTGTGTCCTCCGCGTATCAGGGAAGGATAGTCGTAATTGACGTAGATGTGGTAGCCGAGCTGGGCGAGCAGCCGCGCGACGAGCAGCCCCGCCTGGTTGATCCCATCGCCCGCCTGGCCGCCTATCAGAACCGATATATCATCCATGGCATTTCGCGAATGAGCTGTCCTTTCACTCACCGAGCGGGCGCGCCCGGATAGGCGGCGCGAAAGCTTTCGAGGAGCGACCTCAATTTCTTCACAATCTCAACGTCGGTCGATTGCTTCGCCTTCATCGCACACACGAGAATCTCGTGGAGGAGGGTGAGCTTCTTTACATAGTCGGCGCACCCGCGTGCATCCTTTGGGTCAACCGGCATTACCCTCTGCGTCATGAAGTACTGGCAGACCGTATCCTGAATCCTGTTCGCGTGATGCTCCTTGTTGTTCACCCACCGTACGATCTGGTTCAGGTTCTTCTCCTTCTGCCCGGAGAGCTCCACGATCTGCCTCATGGATTTCTCGACAGTGGCGATGTCCTCCTCGATCATCGCGAGTCTCATCGCATCGTCGTATATACCGCAGGGGATCTCACAGTGGGAAAAAACGTTCAGCGGAGAGATCACCATCCCCAGGCACAACGCGACGTTCATGAGAACGTGCCTCATCCGCACGACCGTCGTTTCAATCATCTTTCCCGGCATGGCCCGCCCCCTTTCTCCTCTTCTCCCACCTCTCGAGAATGTTAAAAACATCCTCATCTACGAGATCGTACCAGTTCCTGTAGACCTGCGCGACCGCATGGAAGAACCGTGGGATCTCCAGGATCACGACCTCGTCCACGATCCGGCGAATCTCCCCGGCCACGTCTGCTCCCGCCACAGGCGCGCCGACGACAATTTTCTTCGCTCCCTTTTTCTTGCAGAGCATGATCGACGCCCGCATGGTTGACCCCATGGCGATTCCGTCGTCGACCAGTATGACCACGCGGCCCTTGATCGTCGGCAGGGGTCTGCCACCTCTCAGCACCTCTATCCGCCGCGCGATTTCCTGCCGCTGCTGGCGAGCGATCCGCTCGACCGCCTCCCACGGCACCCAACTCGCCGCGTCCTTATAGATGAAGGTGCTCCCATCTTCCGCAATCGCGCCGAAACCCGACTCGGGATTGTCGGGGAAGGGGAGCTTCCGGGACACGATAAGTGAAAAGTCAGCGTTCAGATGCGCCGCGACTTCGAAGCCGACCTCAGCGCCGCCCCTCGGGATGGCGAGGACCAGCGCGCCCTGGTTCCTGTACTCCGCGAGTGCCCGCCCGAGCCTCTGGCCCGCATCCTTCCTGTCCCTGAACATGATTCCTGCTTGAGTTGAACTAGCACCTGATTAACCTGATTGCTCTGATGAGAAGCTGATAAAAGCTAATCAGATAAATCAGAGAAATCAGGTGCACACGTTATCTCTTATATTTTCCCATCAGATGACCCTCGGCGAGGATATGCCCCTCCATCCCTCTCAGCAACCGTTCTTTCGTCACCCTCCCGCTGAGATCGAGCTTCACATCAAGGGCATAGAGCTTGAAGAAGTATCGGTGCGTGCCACGGGGGGGACAGGGCCCGCCGTAGCCGATCCTGCCGAAATCATTCACGCCCTGCCTGGCGCCGTTCTCTAAATTCTCCCTCGGGGAAATACCTTCGGGCACGCCGCTCGCATCACCGGGCAGGTTGAAAACGACCCAGTGGACCCATGTGCCCATCGGCGCATCCGGATCATCGCATATCAGCGCGATGCTCTTTGCGCCTGCGGGGACCGGGCTCCACGCGAGCGGTGGAGACACATCAGGGCCGTCGCAGGTGTATTTCCTGGGAATCATGCCCCCCTCTTGAAACGCTTCGCTCGTGAGCGAGAGTTTCATCTCCCCGCCTCCTTTCACCGTGGCCGGCTGCTCCTGCGCCCCGTGACACGCACAGGGCAGAATCGCGGCGACCATGAAACAACAGAGCCTCATGTTCATCGCACTCCCGTCCTTCTCATTTCAGCAGCTTCTCGATCTCCTTCTCAACCGAGGGGCATCTCCGGCAGATGATCGCTCCCTCCTTGCCGATGAGCACCTGGTCCGGTATGCCCCTGACCTGGTATTGCCGCGCGACCTTCCCCTCCTCGTCCAGGAGCACGCGATAGGGGATCTCATACTTCGCCGCGAACGAAGCGACCTTTTTCTGGCTCTCCTGCACGTCCACCATGATCACGTCGAGCCCTTTATCCTTGAAGCGGTCGTGGAGCTTCTTCAACTCAGGAACCTCCCTGCGGCAGTAGGGACACCACGTTGCGCTGAACACCAGGAGCACCGCCCTTCCCTTAGAGTCGCTCAATTTCACCTCGGTTCCCTTGAGATCCTTGAGGGAAAAGTCAGGCGCCTTCTCCGTGCCGCCCGGCGCTGCGGCACTCAGTCCCGCCACCTGGGAATAGAGCGCTGCGGGGAAAAGGCAAACGGCCATTGCCACAAGCAGCACGCACATCCCACGCCCCCCGTTTCCACTCATCTCTTCACCCCCTCATACCATGAACGTGCCGGCCCTGATTAAAAAATACTCACCCATGCCTATCAATATCCACCCGAACACCCTCTTGATCCTCAGCATCCACGCGCCCGCCGCCGGGAGACTCGCGAGGAGCCCTGAGAATGTCCCCAGGATAATCAGCAGCGTGCCCATGCCGAACGCGAACAGAAAGAGGAGGAGCATCCCGACAACGACGTTTTGACTGGTCGCGACATAGGTCAGAAGGACCGCGAGCACCGGGGCCGTGCACGGACCCAGCACGAGCCCCGAGGCAGCACCCACAAAGAAAGAGGCCGCAATCCCTCCCCCCGCACGAGGGGGGTGCGCTCCCGCCCACAACCGGGGCAGCGGCAGGTTGAAAAGATCGAGCATTGAGAGTCCGAGCAGCACGCATACGTTGGCCACGATGAAATAGGTCCACGGGCTCGTCTGGATCCGGCCGAAGAGACTGCCCGTGAGGGCAGCGACACCGCCCAGCACAGTATAGGTGAATGACATTCCGAGAACGTACGCGACGGAGAGGGTGAAGGATTTCAGCCTGGAGCCGCCGCCCCGTCCACCGACATAGGCAACGGTGATGGGGATCACGGGGTACACGCAGGGGGTGAAGCTGACCAGCAGGCCGCCGAGGTAGACCGCCAGGCAGGCAAGCATGAGCGAACCGTGCAGATAATCTTCCAGACCGCCGATGAAATTTTGAATCATGATATGGTGCGTACCCCCCTCGACAGCTCCTGTTCAGAAACATCTCCCGAGAGCCGGTGCTTTTCCTCTCCGTCTTTGAAGAAGAGGATGGTGGGGATGCTGAGAACCATGAGCTCGGACGCCTTGCGGACGTTCCGGGTGATATCCATTGTGCAAAACTTCACCCCGTTATGTTGTTTCGACACTGACTCGATGCGGGCGGCCATCTTCGCACATGTGCCGCACCAGGGCGAGGAGAAGAGGAGCGCGCACGGGGCGTGTGCGATCTCCTCATCGAAATGAGCGTCCGTTATCTCAGCGATCATGTCATCGTGGGGGGCGCGCGGCGCATCGCTTCCGGAAGACTCCACCTAGGCTCAGGCCCCCTGGGCGGCCGGAGGGGGAGTGAACACGCGCTGGCTGAGCTCGCGGTCCAATATAAAAAGGCCGCCCGGTGCGTCAGCCATGAGCATGAGCTTCTTCACCACGTCATCAACCGACGCTTCTTCCTCGACCTGTTCAGATACGAACCACTGGAGGAAATTATACGTGGCATTGTCCTGCTCGCGGCCGGCAAGGCTGACCAGATCATTGATCAGTCCGGTCACCTTCTGCTCATGGGCATAGGCTCCCTCAAAGGCGTTGAGGGGAGATGACCACTCGGAGGGCGGCGCTTCGACGGCGGAGAGGATCACCCTCCCGCCCCTGTCAATGAGGTAGCGGAAGAACTTCATGACGTGCACGATCTCTTCCTGGACCTGAACCCTCATCCAGCTGGCGAACCCCTTGAGATTGAGAGACTCGAAATACGCAGACATCGACATGTAGAGATAGGCAGAGTAGAGTTCGCGGTTGAGCTGCCTGTTCAGGGCATCCTGCACCTTTGCCTTAATCATACAAGCCTCCTCTCTTTCAGTGGCCGCGTACCATATCAAATCAGGGGGCACACTCGATTTTCTTGAGGCGAATTTCTCTCGCGGGTCGATACTTACGACAGGTTGTTTAGCATGTCTTTCAACAGTTGCGTATGTTCCCGCTCCTCTTCGATGATTTTCGCAAGTCCTTCTTGTGCGTTGCGGGACAATACACGGGCCCGGCAGGACTCGTAAAAGCGGACCGCTTTTTCTTCCACGATCACGCCCATCCTCAGCGCCTTCGCGGGAGTGTCCAGCGCCTTCTCGAGCTCCCCGATGCTCTGGTAAGGCTGGAAGATGCCGTAATCAATGCTGGTCAACAGGTCATCCTCCTCGAAGCGGTCATCCTGCCGCTCCCTGAGTTTGAAGAGCTCCCCTTCGAAAAATTCGAGGTGATCCCGCTCCTGGGTGGCCAGCACATTCAGCGTATCGCGCACCCGCATGCTGGTAACTCTCCCCGCCAGTTTCTCGTAGAAATGTATTCCATCCTTCTCGATCGTTGAGGCAATTTTAAAAGCCTCCATCTCGTTGAAATCGGTTATCACCAGATTTCCATTCTTTTCCTCAATGCGCATCGCGGTTCGCCTCCCGGACATGAACAACCCTGGGGTTATTCTCTTACGGACAGTGCCTTGCGGCATCTTTGCGATCCAACACGGCGGGGGACAACAATCTTACGCCTTCCACAATCCATGCAGGTTGCAATGTTCACGGACGCTCACCTGTGTGGCGACAACCGGGAACTCGGCTTCCGGAGCGCCGCCCGGCTTCAAGAACTGGCGATATGCCTTCCCATCAGCGATCAGCTCAATCCACTCGATATAGTGCTTCTCCTCCATCGGGTGGGGCACACTGCCTACCTTAACCTTGATCCCCGTCGCGGTTCTCTCGATCACGGGGACATGCTTCTCCCTGCTTGCGTCAACCGTATTTTCAACAAGGAGCTTCATCTCCTGCCCGCAGCACACGAGCGCACCCGCGCCCTCGTGGAGTACCTCCACGATATTGCCGCAGACTTCGCACTTGTAGACCTGTAATCGCTTTGTCACCGGGCACCTCCCCTCTCAATGGCCTGTGTCACTGTGAGTGCGCAGGCATGCACAATCACCACTCCCCCCCCAACTGTTACGAGGCCGTCGCCCTGCCCTTCCCTCTACTCTTGCACCCCGGACACAATCCCTTGAATTCAAGCCGGTGACCGCTGATCTCATACGCGCTGACCTCTCTCACCTCTCTCTCGATACCGCTGAGAGGCTTGATCGGAAGATCGTCCATCCTTCCGCACATCGTGCAGCGGACGTGGTAGTGATTGTCAGTCGTGCCATCGTAGCGCCTCTGTGTTCCCGCCATCTCCAATTTCAGCACTATCCCTGATTCGGACATCAACTCCAAGTTGCGATACACAGTGCCGAGGCTCACGCGGGGCAGGCGCTCCCTGACCATGTTGTATATTTCATCGGCGGTGGGATGGGTGGTAACTTTCTTGAGTTCTTCGAGGATCACGCGTCGGGGCTTTGTGTTCCGCATCTTCCGAGTCTGTTTCAAGACGTCGCCTCCTTCGCAGTGAATCTCCCCGCCTCAAGAGGCGGGGCTTCAAGAGGAGAACATAATATCATGAAGGGGGCATTCCCACTTCAACCCCCTTTAGAGCGGTTCCCAATCGCCCCAAGGGGCGGGGCTTTCAGTACCAAGTGATTTATAACCTATTGCGGTGCTCATGTCAATAGAATACTCTGCTGAGGAAATTGCGCTGTGAACTTTTTTGAGGCAATTAAAAAAGCTGCCAGCTGTAAAAGTGCCTCTGATGTGCGACGAGAGCGCGATTCAAATGGCGCAGTGCATGTCTCCGTACACGTTCCTCCCGTAACCGCTCCACCAT
>JAPLCX010000059.1 GCA_026392035.1 Candidatus Auribacterota bacterium
AAAAATCCGCTGAACCTTTCAAATGGAAGTTCACCCGTCAGGATCTCAAACGATTACTCGACAAACTATCTCTTTGTTCACAGAAAGAAAAGGCCGCATAAATAATACGTCACCGAACTTATGATCCAGAGCACTAAGTAATAGATACGAAATCCAGCAAAGTACTAAGCCATTAAGGAAAAGCTGAGCCACCATGTGAGCTCCATGGTCAGGACAAAAAGGAATCAATTTTTCAAAAAAAGCCAGATAATAAAAGAGAATCGGACCGGGATGATGATGCTCCCAGCGAGATGGGGGGCCAAGAAGTGCCGAGAACTTTGCAGCACGAATAACTTGAAGCCCATCTATTCCATAGTCAAAAGCCTTGTTTTTATATGTCCGAAAAATGGTAATATTAAAAATAAGAAAGATAACTACCAGCAGGGTAGGAATACACCATATTGAGAGGATTCTTATAATAGAGCAACGTACTGACAAGGATTTCATATTATTAATCGGCTAACGCCATGCTTCACCGGCGCGAAAACCGCCTGCGGGTTTCGCGTACGGTGGAAGCGCTTGTTCGCTGATCATCTTCATCTTTGATTTGCTCCCACGGTATGCCCTTGCCCGCATGGATGCTGGCTCTCGATTCTTCAACCTTTTTCAGGAAACGAGGGTCGTTTTCCAGTCGGAAATCAAACCAGTCGTCTTCATCTTCAAATCCAATTAAAACGCCGGCCGGTTTCCCGTGCTTAGTAATAATGATTTTTTCTTTCCCCGCCTGTATTAAGTACCTCGAAAAATGATCTTTGACCTTAGCTAATGCGACTTGTTTCATGTTCGTTCTCCTTTTTCTCGCAGCCATTGTTCCGCATGGGACTTATTCACAATCCTTAGCACTACATATCCTATTCCACGGCAGAATAATATCGTGGTCCGACCCCGCCACCCATCCGCGCCGGCAAGCCCAATTGTCAAGGATAAAGATTTGACCCCCAAACCTGTTATAAGGGTTAGGCTGAATATTCAATTAAATTTTAAGTAATTTATTTTCTATTTCTTCTCTCATCGAAATAATGTTCAACTGCTGATCATATTCAACATTGAACATAAAGTTTTTATTATCAACTAGATATTTATATATGTGCCAATCAGTTTTCGGTGCGGGAATTCCAAATAATTTTGAAAATCTGATCCATTCAAGTTTACCTTCTTTGCAAGTAGGCGGATCAATATGCTCAATCTCGGCAAGATACACAAAACAGATCCAGTTATAATTAGTTGGTGAACTTTCAACCATTACACCACAATATTTTGGATTTGTGATACGGATTCCAGTTTCTTCAAGTGTCTCTCGACTAGCTGAATGTATCGGACTCTCATATGGATCGATTTTTCCACCAACCGGTGTATATTTACCTTTATTGGGTTCTTTTTTACGTTTCAACAGTAAGAAGCGGTCACCCGACTTCAAAATACACAAAACTGCTGGTTGTTTATGTCCATTCGATACATACATATTTCAAACCATTTTCAGCCTAACGTCAGGAGTCAGGCGCGGGTAGCAACGTCGCCTGCACTCCTTGGTTAGGTGGTTCTTCCTCGATCTTACTCCCGAATGCTATGTTCTTGAAAGTGCTGTCGAACTTTCGCCGCAACCTGACTATCAGTCATCTTGTCAATTGTTTCAATGCCAACGACCCGTCCACCCAGTTTGTTTCTATCCAGACGTTTTTTCAGTTCGCCCTTGGCCTCACCGGGACCAAATATCAGAATAGATTCTGCATCACGAATACACGCAATTACCGCATCGTAGTAAATGTCGAGATGTCCCATAAACTTTCTATCGCGGATATCCCCTGCCGGTCCTTGCCGTGATCCATAGGGAGTCGTAGAACGTATATCATCAGAATGCCCGAGCTGTTTTTCAACCTTCGATATTAGCAGTTTTATCTCTTCCCCTCTGTCCGTAATCGCTACGATAAGAGCCTTCCTATGATCAATCCACAAACCTACTTTTCTTTTCATAGATTTTCCTTTGTCTATTAAGTCCAGTTAACGACGGAATTGAGCGGCGCCCGCAGACGGGGCGGGGAGGAGCGAGCCGAAGGCTCGCGCATCCGCCCAACATAATGCTCACCCGTCGAGGGCCTAATGTCCGAAGATCTCGAGTGAAACGAGAGACCTTTGAGAAAACTACAGTGCCAACCAAAAAAAACAACCACTGACGATTGCCACACCTGCGACTGCTGCTTATGCAAGTCACCGTTTCTCAGGTCGGGTGCAGCGGATAGTTTGCAGCTTCACTCTAGTTTGGATGGGTCAAGCAATCTAGCGCCGTGATGAATTGTAAGAAGCTCGACAAGTTCGGCGCGAAGCCGATAAACGATACGATAGCTTCCTGGGAGAATCTCACGGATAAGAGGGTCGTTCCTCTCCGGTACGATCCTTCCCAAGTTTGGGAAATTAGCAACCTGCTCAACAGCCTCAACGACGTCTGTGGCGAACAAACAAGCATAGTGTGGCGAGTCTTGCGAAATGAACTCAGTGATAGACTCCAGGTCATCGGCTGCTTGCGGAGTCCATCTCACTTCAGCCATTTCGCCATCCGTTCCTTGACCTGAGCATGGGAAAGTGTCTTGCCGGCGTCAGCTTGCTGGAGCCCCCTTTCAATCTTCGAGAGAAACAGAAGACGCTCCATCGCGTCTTCTACCGATGCATCATCTGGAAGCCCCTGCATAGCTTGGATCATCTTCTCTTTTTTCGTCATACCTGCAGCATACCTTTTTCGGTCTAGAGCGTCAACCGGCTATTCGCTGCCAACGACGGAATTGAGCGGCGATCCCGCCAAGGCGGGACGCGGTGAGGAGCGAGCGCATGAGCGCTCGCGCATCCGCGCCGGAAAGGCGGCAGTACCGCCCCGGGCAAAACGTAAACTCCACCTCTTTGTTGGCCTCCTATTTCTTCTTGCTGATCAAACTTTTGTCCACATTCATCCAGATGGTAAATGAATTACCTGCTTCCATTTCTTAAGGATGTTGGCCCTAGGGTTGTAAATTTAGAGTCGAGAACATCGATGCTATGTCTTCGTCTTTAGTCACTTCATCCTGACGGGATTCACTTGAAGAGAAATCGACATCGTCGTCACTTCTGGAGCTGTCTTGCTCTCGTTCATCAGCATGCTCTCTTATTGCAGCTATATCTGCCTCGATATCGAGTTTGACAACCTTTGAAAGCGACTCCAGAGCTTCCGCCTCTTCGCGCAAGGCATCCGCATCAAGATCAGCATAGTCGGACGCGACGCTTTCAGCGACCTCCTGAATAGTGGCGGCCACTCGATCCATCTTTTCATCCGGGAAAAGTCCCGGGCGTGACTGCACGAGTCTGCACAAGGGCCGAAGGTCATCCGCCCACCGTGAGCCAACAAGCAACCCGTCGATAGCCTTTTCCATGAACGGCTCCGTCCATCTGCGGAAATCATCATCGGTAAGTGTTGTCAAGACATCGACAAGATCGGCTAGGCCGTCTCTATCGAATTCTTTTTTGGCGATGCGTGACTCAATTAGCGGAAAAGTCTCGCGTACAAATGAAAGAAGAGGTTTATGAGCATCCGCAGCGATCTCAGCAAATAGCGCGAGTCGTGACTCAATGGCATGCGGCCAGCGTTCTCTACTATCAACATTCCCTCTTCGCATGTTGATCACGCGACACGGTTCTCCCGAAAGCAAACGGCGGAACATTTGCTCGGCCGTCTTTGAGTTGGCCTGGATAAGACCATACAGAAGCGGGCGCCGGTCACGCCATGCCCAGAGGGAATCAAGTTGCTCGTAAAACACAACTGACAGAAACAACAAAGTGAACTCCGCATCGCTTGCCAAGAGATACTTTTTTACAAAATCAGCCACGGAGGGATTCTGAAAGCGAACCAGTATCTCCGCGCCCTCCTGATTATAAGAAAGAAAGTCACCCTCTAGCTCCTTGAGAGCGCTACGATAGTCCTGCGGCCCGATGGTTGCGGCATACTTTTTTGCATAGGCCAAGTTGTATGACTGATAAGCCTTCTCGGCGTCGCGTATGAAACACTGATGAGGCATGCTGGCCAGTACTAGCAGCAGGTTTCGGGCAGCCTGCGATAGCTGGTTGCTAAAAGCGTGTTCCCATAGGGCCAAAGGGTTTTCCATGCTGTTCATGAAGAACTCTATGTATCGAGCCGGCGGGACATCTCGGAGACGCGCGAACTCTGTCAAGAGTTGCACAATGCGGGGGCTATAGTTTCTGTGGTCAATGATCCGCAAATAGTTTTTGTCGGCCAGAATAGAGGCGCGATACTGAGTGGGCAAGGCGGAGAAGTAAATGTGGTTGAATAAGATGCGCGCCCGATTCATCCGCGTATACTTCGCAAGATCCACAATGCATTTCTGCGCGGTAAAGCCTTCTCGATTTAGTTTTTCATATTGCTGATATGCCTGCCGAAGGACGTATTCACGCGTTGTCAGAATAAGCTTAATGCCGGTGGTCTTACGAATAGCATGAATAAAGTCGATGATACGTTGGTCTTCATTCTTGCGGAGCTTCTCCGAGAAGGATGTTTGTCCAAGAAAGTCGTCGTAGTAGAATACACGCCTTGTCTCGGGCGCCTTGAACTCCCACGCTTCAGCGATGTCTTCGCTGACCTTAATGACTTCGAAACCCGCGCGGCTATAGTGGAGAATAAGCATCTCCGCAAGGATGGTCTTTCCGATTCCAGGGATTCCGGCAATGATGCAGAAGTTGTCATGCTCGAGAATGTGGGCGGCTTCATCAAAGCTCTCATTCTGAACATATAGCTTCGCATGCTCGCGAATTCTGTCCAACTCATGATTTGAGAAGTTCCTGACGGCCGCGTGGAGTACTTCTTCAAGCAGAGGAAGGCTAAATAACCACAGCTTGATTGTCTTACGTTCGACCTGCTCGAACTTACCGAGCAGATTGTTTAGATCGTCCTTGCCATAGACGTCATCGGCGCATTTGATGAAAGGGTGAAGTGCCCGAACGATTTCGTCCTTCTTGGCCGGGTTCAATGGCACGGACGTAGCCACAATGTAACGCTCGGGCTTGATCCGAGCCAGTTTAGGTAGTTCGTTGGTCGCTAGAACATGCAGAAGTGCATCGTAGCCCGATTCAACGTAGTGCTTACACTGGACGATCAGGTTGTTCTTGGCGTTGCGGGAATGACGGAAGTCTATGCCGCCGTCTCTGCCAGTGGTGAAAGACTGAAGTGTAAGGCCGAGTTCCTCCTGCAGTAGATCTCGAACGACTACCTCAAAGTCAACTGGTGATAAGGTTCTGAAATCGTAGTTTGGCATCTCTTTTCCCGTGGCCAACAACGGAATTGAGCGGCGATCCCGCCAAGGCGGGACGCGGGGAGGAGCGAACGCCCGAAGCGTTCGCGCATCCGCGCCGGAAAAGCCCAATTGTCAAGGATAAAGATTTGACCCCCAAACCTCCCGTATGTCCCGATCCAGGTGATGAACTCTATATGATTGTCGCAAAATCGGCTTTTCTCATCTTTTACGCCCAACGTTGCTTTCACCGGCGGCGCGCTAGCGGCGTCCGGTGGAAGGCATGGTTGGGACGTTTTTCCATCGTCTTCCGAATCTGATACTTCACCTCAGGCTCATGCACGGCAGGGAACTCATCCATCCACGACAAATCCTTCCCAATAACCAATTCCTCCATTGTCGCATGATGCGTATTTCTCATGGGAATAAGACGCATTTGAAACCCATGTCTTCGGGCCATTGTCTTGACTTCTTCCGCGTTATCGTAGGTTATCAAGAAATCACCCCTCAACGACTCGCACACCGTAAACAATCGCTCATGGTCGATCTCGCAGTGGGTGTACAACCGCCTCCCAGCTTTCTTTCCACCAGCCGTATATGGAGGATCTATGAAATAGACTGCATGGCGGTTCGCTGCAAACTCCTGAATGACTTTTAACCCGTCATCACATCGGAAATCAATTCTCGTTGCAACGTGGTTGAGGTCCGAGAGCCTCCTGGCGAGCGTCGCCGGGTACCAGCGAGAACGGATACCTTTCCCGTTCTCTCCGTACTTAATGAATCCGGAACCATTGGCAAGAATTCCTCCATGGAGCGTTCGATTCTTAAGAATCGTCTGAAACGCTTTCTCTCGTCTTGTCTTCGGAGTTCTCGATAGTTCCTGTACAACGGATTCCTTGTTCAGGTCGAACGCAAGGATATGATTGGCCAGCCAGCCCGCGTCGCCATTGACCACCGTTTCCCATACTGCTGCGATTTCGTCGTCCAATTCGACCATCACTGCTTTCTGCACAAGATTCTCAAAGACAGCCGTAAGGCTGATAATTCCACCGCCAGCGAACGGCTCGACTAATATGCCAGGCTTCGAATACATGCGCGCGATCCAGTGCCGAAACGTTGGCACAAACCATGTCTTGCCGCCGGGGTAGCGGAAGGGGCTTCGTTGCGGGACCGATGCTACATTGACCGGCCTCAGTGCTTCTATTTCTTCACGGAGCTCAGGGAATAAGAGGGATTGCTTGGGGATAGCCATGTCAGAATGGCCTCTCGATAGTCTTGTTTACGGGTGGAGTTTCGATCTGTTCATCCAGCTTTTCCTGAAGCAGTTTCACGAAGTCGTTGATCTTCCCTGGCGCGGGAGTTGTGATAGACATCAAGGCTGGCTCGAATTGGGTGAACACTTCATCGATCTTGGTTAGCTTGAGCCTCTCTTGTCCGCCTTCCTTGGTAATCTTGAGGTCGTAGATCAGCCAGGCAATTTCGGCTTTTGATTTGCTCACCTTTGCCAACGGGGGGAGTGTCTCAAAAAAGCTCTTGTTCAAGGCGACAGCGGTCTTCTTCTGCCAGGAATGCAGAATCCCGCCCTTGAAGAGAAGTTGTGGTGCCAGGCGTTTACGGGAAGATGAAAGATAGTCCGGGCGCGGATAGTTCGGTTGGGTTGACCAATCCATTTGTGCGTGCGTCTTCGGGTTCTTCATATAGTACTCAAAGGGATCGCGCACGTTGCCGGATATGTAAACAGCCTGAACCTCGAGGGCGCCGAAGTCGAAGACCTTACCATTCTCGTCGTAAGCGACGAGGACAACGTCAATGTTACCGGCTGACTTTCCATGCACATCGTTAAGTCTCACTTCTGTCAAGGAACTCCACCGGGTGCCATCGTCAAAGAAAAAGGATGCGGCATCGTCAGCGATGAGCCAGTCTTCGCGGAACCGTATCGGGCATGTTATCACGGTACTTCTCTCGTGCAAGACACTACACACGCCGAGAGGATTCTTGGCCTTGTCTTTCGTGCAGTTTGGCACTTTGTTGTTGAAGGGACACAGACGCCGAGACCGGTATCTGTCTGCCTTGGCCGAGTGATCGGTCAAGAGATGGCCAAAGACCTCTGCAAGTGGTTGTACGGGTTCTTTCATAGTTTCTCTCAATTCACTGCTTTCCATAGGAGGATCATACTGAATTCGTAACTCCTTTTCAACCTCAACTCCCCCTACCTTCGGGATTCTCCCTTGTCCCAACGATGGAATTGAGCGGCGCTCCCGCCAAGGCGGGACGCGGGGAGGAGCGAACGCGAGCGCGCGCGCATCCGCGCCGCCGGGCGCGGACAACACATGATAGCCGCTCAATTCCTTCGTTCGCTGATTACTCTATCGCTTCTGCAAGACGCTTGTCTGACTTGATTAGGTCATTGACGACGGAAGATAAGTCAGAATCCTTGCGCTCTGCAATTCTCTGCACGAACGAAAGATTCTCCCGATCTAGATAGACAGGCAGATTGAACTTTGCGTTTGCCCTGTAGAACTTGCCCCGCTGACCCTTGGAAAAATCGTATTCTTTCTTCATGTTCTACTCCTCATAGTGCTTCGTTTCTCTTTTTGTGGCCTTCCGGCTGGAAATTATCCGAATCCTCACCATCAGGTCATCAAGCTGGTCGTAGGTGTGATGAACAACTAGCAAGGCGCCTGTCGCAGAAATGCCAAGAGTGAGCCAGCGTTCCTCTGATTCGCCATGTTCAGAATCGAACACAGATATGGCTTTCGGGTCTCTGAACACCGTCGAGGCCAGTTCGAAGCTCACTTTGTGCTTGCGCTTGTTAGCTCTGGCCTTCTCGGGATCCCATTCGAAGTTATAGCGCATTCCACCTCTCCCGATTGTAACAAGCTCTCTTCATGATAAGGCATGCCGACAGTTGGATCAATATTTCATTTTTAGCGCCGCGAACGACGGAATTGAGCGGCAATCCCGCTAAGCAGGACGCGGGAAAAGAGCGAGCGCCCGGAGCGCTCGCGCATCCGCGCCGGCAAGGCGGCAGTCCCGCCCTGCGGGAGCGCCCGCTCGAATGACTTGTTCGCACCGCATTTACGCCGCGAACAGCTATTTCCCAGTTCATATATTTTAGCCGAAAAATGGCCTGATGTAATCAAGACAATTCACGAATATTCCGGATAAGGAGAGATGAAAACAGGTAATTCTACTCTATCTGGGGTAGATGATTTCGGAGAGTGCGGAGTCGGCTTGATGCGTAGGAATAGTATAGAGGAGAGAAAGGGAGCGGCGGCCGGAGCTTATTCACAGCCGTACTCAATCACCCTCACCCTGACCCTCCCTTCGGCAGGCGAATTTATCCTGAGCGAAGCCGAAGGAGGGCAAGCTCCCCGTCAGGAGGGGGAGGGGATAAGAAGAAAGAAAAAAAACGGGGGGATGGCACTGCGACGTCCCCCCGCCGCGATCAGGCCCCAGCCCGGCGAAGCCAACATAGGACAGGCGTGGCCGGCTCCACTAAACGCATGGTGAGGTTGTTGATTTATTCCTTTTTGTAATCCTTTTTGTGATGCTTGGGGGCAACAAATTCCCCTTGCGGATTGACGCGGACATCGATCTTTGCTTTGTCCTGAAGCATTTTCACTTTGTACACAATCTGATCGCCTTTGATTTTCTTTTCTGCCGATACGATGACACAGCCAGCATACTTCGTGGTGACTGCCTGGGACACCTTCGACGGCAGGTCGCTTGGTTTCAGCTCTTCCTCAATTTCCAATAAGTCCCCCTGTGCCGAGTATTCCACGTTTCGATGTGTCGAGCCATCAATTGACTCTATCTCGTACGATGTTTTCCCACGGTGTTGCTCCGTTGAGTAGTTTTTCACCGTTGCGTTCGGATACGCCTTCTCAAACGCTGCGATGACGGCGGAGGGGACATCAGCCTTCTTGATCGTTTGCTCTTCAGCCGATATCGCCACCGTGAGTGCTACGAGAAACAGACATGTAAGAACAGCCAATGCGCATCTCATGATTCGTCCTCCCCTGGTTGTTTTCTGCCGTGTGACACGGTGCTGCCGCATCGTCAGCGGCACGGAAATACCGAAATTGGCTCGCGGAGCCTGTCAGTCGCGTGTACCTCGCTTGTCACTTCAGTGTGATCTCTCGCCCACTCTTGATGACGTGCAACGGGGCTTCGTGGTTCCAGATGGCTTCCCAGACGCTCTCCGCATTCAGGACGACGAGGTCGGCTTTGTTTCCTTCCTTGAGCCCGAACTCCTTTATCCCGAGCGCTTGGGCGGCGCGCGTGGTGATCAGGTCATAGAGAATCTCCATGTCCTGAACGGTTATCATCCACATCAGGTGGGCCGCGAGGAATGCCACTTCGAGCATGTTGTTCCGGCCGAACGGATAATACGCGTCCGCGATGTCATCCTGGCCCAGCGCGATTCCCACACCGGCATTGTAGAGATCACGCACCCGGGCGTGCAGCGGGCCCGTCTGCGGATCGCTCACGACGCCGACTCGCGCCTTCTTGAGCAGCGCTTCGATCTTTCTATAGTACGGCTCGGGATAGAGCGCCATTGCGCGGGCGTGCTGAGCCGTCACACGACCTTCCCATCCATCCTTAATCGTTCTCAGGATGAGCATCTCGAGTGTGCGCAGTCCGGGATCGCCCGCGTCATCAACCAGCATGGAGACGCCCTTGTTGTATTCCCTTGCAAGGGCGAACATCTGGTCAATGTGCGTCTGGGAATCCGCCTCGGTATACTCGATCCAGGGGATGCCGCCGACGACGTCCGCCCCAAGATCCATCGCCTGCCTGACATAATCTTCAGCCCCGGGGTCTCTCACCACGCCGTCCTGGGGGAAAGCGACGACCTGGATTTCAACCTGGTTCTTGAACTCCTCTCTCGCCCTGAGCAGCGCCTTGACGCCTTCCAGCTTTGCCTTGGTATCCGTGTCCGCGAACGCGCGGATGTGCGTGTTGCCGAACTTGATCGCCAGTTTCACGGCTTTGCGGACATTCTCGATGATCCATTTCTCATTATATTGGGCTTTCACACTGGCGGCCTGCTCGATGGCGGTCATCGCGCCGCCCATCGCCCCGGCGGTGTAGGAGCTGAGGGCGTCCATTCCCACCATCGACAGCGTGTACACCTTGCAGAGGTGCAGATGCCCGTTGATGAATGACTCGGTGACAAGCTTCCCGCCCGCATCAATCTTTTTCTTTGCGTCCGCGCCGAGTTTCTGGCCGATCTTGAGGATCCGTCCATCCTTGATTCCAATATCCAGCACTTTCCCCTTTGAAAACCGCGTGCGCGCATTCTTGATGCGCAGGTCAAACTTCATTGTGGTCTCCTTTTCTGTAGCTGCCTGTTGCAACAGGTTTCTAAAGAGCTTTTCTACGCTATATTTATGTAGAGCCCCAGTATATACGGGTTAGGCAATTTAATTCCTTAGATAAAATGGCAAAAGCATCAATGCTATTCCAATTGTAATAACCAGGATCGTATTGGATATAAAATATTGATACGCACAGAGCGCTACACCGCAGATGAGCGCAACGGCTTGTTGCTGTTTTTTGCCATAGACAATATACCCCATGCCGATGGCGCTGAATATGACTGCAAGAAGGATATTTGTTGTTGAATCCATTAGTGATTATATGCCTATGCCGCTCAAGGCGTCTATCACTCGCCCCACGGCGAGCGTCAGCGGAAGGTGTGATTCTTCGAAATGCCGGGCAGATTCCCTGAGCCGCTCGAGGAACTGCTGGTGTCGATGCGATGGAATCTCTCCATGTTCCTCAATAAGCGCCTCGATCTCGTTCAGCACGCTCTGGATGCGCGCTCGAACGCGGGCATCGATTGATGGTGTGTTTTCGAGTTCTGCGCGGAGTTCTTGAATTGTTTCATGAAGCTGTCGTTCCTTCATAATGTTTTTCCTTTCTTAATTCGGTTTCTGGCAGGAGATTATTTGATGATATTAGTAAGCTGCAATCGTACAAAGTCCTAATGTGTTGCGTCGCGATCACTCTCCTATCTCAAGTCTGAAGGCTACAAGTGTCTGATTCACGTCTTTGATAAAAGCGATGAGAGATACTATTAACGACAACATGCATCCGATAAAAAGGGCAATGATCAGCCACGCACCTTCACATTGGAGCAGCACGATGAAAAACAGCATGATGATCAGGACCGCGGCCAGGAGCAGGCTGATCGAGGCGAGCATGATGGACAGCCGGATTAGGCGCGCTCTTTTCGATAGTATTTTAAGCTGGGCGTGAATAGCTTCCCGATGTGCGCCAGGCACCTCGCGAAGTTCTCGCCACAGGAACCTTGAGCGGTCGACGACTCGCCCAAGGCGGTTTGTCATGGTGAGGAGAAGGAGTGCCACTCCCGAAACGAGAATAACCGGGCCGATTGCTGTCTGAAGGATCGGTATGAATTCACTGACAGAGATATTTGTCATATATACTCCCTCCACGGCATCAGGTAATGTCAAAAGATATTGTAAAGCAACCACAGATTTCTCTGATTATTTACGCCTTTTCCGAGTAAATCAGTGGTGATTCATCTGTGGTAACATCCGTATAATTAAGCCGCTGTATAGAAATTCTTTTCTTTCTCCATTTACCACAGATTTATTCACCACAGATTGGCGCAAACTTCCTCCCCCCCCCAAAAAATCTTCACCATCACGCAAGACTCACCCATCGAGGGCCAATAGCCCAAAGATCTCGCGCAAAGAGAGCGACCCGGCGTCAGATGTTTCTCAAGTCGGGTGCTGCACGGGGTCAGGTCGAGGGCGTACTATTCTAACGAATAACGGCAAAGATTTTTCGGATTTGCCGTCTATAGCCAGGTCTATTGAATACTGGCCCGCTTTTTCGATCTTGAAATTATGAATGTTTAAAATTAAATTGCTCACCACATAGTGCTGTTCTTCTTTAAATTTAATCTCCACGTTAGCGTTAAGACTCGGGAGAATAGGCTTTCCATCTTCATCGACGAAGTTGATTTTTATTCTATGTCCTCCCTCTTCTATTTGGCTGAATCGTATTCTCAGTGCGACTGAACACTGAGGATGTATCACGGGGAACTTCTGGGCATACAGGCAGTCAAATGCGCCTAATATATTGAGTTTTCCGCCGGTTTCCGTAGCCGCATCACAAAGGGCGAAGACTTCTATATCCATAGAATTACCTCCAGTCTGTTAAAAAGGTCTTATATGAAGCTCACCAGTCCCCAAACACTTTTTTGGTCGGAGGCTGCGGGTGTTCATGCGCTACGATATGATAAATCGACCGCCATCTAATTTGAGTCATGACCACGACCTGATAATTCCCTGTTGAGGGAAAAATTTAAAACTGTTCTTATCGCAACTATTGCGCCCAGGACTATTATCTCATTTAAGCTCGGTTTAACAATAGTATTCACGATGTCTGCTGCGATTAAGAACTCCAGCCCCAGTAAAAGATAGGAGCCGAGATGGTGTCTTACTATCTCTCTGTTCCGGCATTTATCTACTCCTTTTAGCCTATTAGATTCCACTACTATGAATTCAATCAAGCTTGATAAAACACCCCATACGATAATCGAAACGCCTATAAGCCCTATTCCCAGCGTTAGAAAATGCAATATCCTCATTTATAGCCTCCCTCTGATAACCGGAGATACATGAATGAATCCCTGACTATGCCCCCCCTCGGCAGAGTCCCCTGCGACTTGGCCTGCTCATTCGCTCCCGGCTATCTTCCGTGTGCGATACCCCTCATAATCAGTTACCAGACGATCATATTCTCCATCCATTAAGGGGGATGAGATCATGAAATCAGCGGAAGCCCGATTGCAGGCAATCGGGATGTTCCACACCACCGCCATCCGCAGGAGCGCCTTGACGTCGGGATCATGGGGCATCGGTTCGAGCGGATCCCGGAAAAAGATCAGGAAATCGATCTCGCCATCGGTGATCTTTGCGCCGATTTGCTGATCACCGCCCAATGGTCCGCTCTGGAGTTTCGTGACTTTGAAGCCAAGTTCGCGTTCCGGCATCTCGCCGGTGGCATACACTTTATGGTGCGCCAGGAGATCGCGGTTGAATTTGGCCCACTCCACCAGAGCCCCTTTCTTATTGTCATGCGCGACAATGGCAATCTTCTTATCATGTTTCATAGCGATTTTTTTATCAGCCATATGATTTCTTCAGTCCTTTCTCCGCAGCGGCGGAACTACCCTGACCGTGTGGCACCAATGCAAACGGTTATGTTTCACTCCGCCTACGCACACCATCGCTTTAAAAAGGCCGCTCAAGACACATTAGACATACCAGGTTATTGAACATTTTACAGAGATCTCAATGCCCCGGCAATATTATTTGTTATTATCAAAGGGGTTATGTCATAATTGAAATCACACCTCCTACTACAGAATTTCTCGGGCACACACACCGCGAGACGACAATAAGTTAAACACATATCAAGAGTGTAGGGGAGTAAGAAGCCTACTGGGCACGTTGGAATAATCAAACAGAGGAAAAGGTCGTAGACGTTATATGTCGTCCTATCTCTAAGAAAAGATTGCAGACAAATTCATTCCCCAGGGATGAATTAAGATTCAACCCGTTCGCATTGCGGCGGTTAGATAAAACGTCTACAACTTACTGGAGCATCTATGGAAAATTCTAATTAAAACTGTTAAAATTATAGGTGAAAATGTTATGAACGCTCAAATGCGTATTGATCGGAAAAAATCGCCGAATTCTGCAAGCATCACCACATTCGCAAGTTATCATTATTCGGCTCAGTGTTGGAGCAAGGCTTCAGACCGGACAGCGATGTGGACATGCTCGTGGAATTTGATGCGGGGGTAACCGTTGGCCTTATAAACCTTGCAGGGATGGAAATTGAGCTGTCGAAGATTCTCGGTCGGAAGGTTGACTTAAGAACCCCCGCAGAATTAAGCCGATACTTCAGGCAGGAGGTTTTGCGGTCGGCGGAGGTGCAATATGCGCAAGGATGATACTGTGCGCATGCGACATATGCTAGATGCCGCCCGGGAGGCTACCGCCTTTACCCAAAACAAAGCAAGAAGCGATCTGCAGGGCAACCGTATGCGTGCACTCTCTTTAGTCAGGTTAATCGAGATTATCGGCGAAGCTGCATCGAAGGTCGGTCGGGAAAGTCAGCAGCGCTACGCCTCAGTTCATGGGCAAGCATCATCGCTATGAGAAACCGCCTTATCCACGCGTACTTTGATGTTGACCTTGATCGCCTCTGGGACACCATTAAAGCAGATCTGCCTCCACTTATAGCTGAACTAGAAAAGGCCCTACCACCCCCCAGCCCCTCAGTATGAATTATGTGTATATCAAATCCGGCATACAATTTGTGCCGGAAAGAGGGGTATATCTGGAGAATACAAAAATGACCAAGATTGACCCGGCAATAGTGAAAGATGTCGTCACGAGGGCGCTGGAGGAGGATATAGGCTCCGGGGATATCACCACGCTCGCGCTCGTGCCGGCAACCGAGGAGGTGGAGGCTGAGATCACCGCGAAAGAGGACTGCGTTGTTGCAGGGCTCCCGGTTGCCGAAGCGGTATTCGAGCATCTCGACGTCCGCGTGAAATTCGAGGCGCGTGTGCAGGACGGCGAAAAAGCAGCGGCAGGCGGGATGCTCGCGGCCGTGACCGGCCCCGCAATGGCGATTCTCATGGGCGAGCGCACCGCACTCAATTTCCTCCAGCACCTCTCCGGGATCGCGACGCTCACGAGGAAGTTCGTGGATCTCACGAAGGATACCGGTGCGACCATCCTCGACACGCGGAAGACGATGCCCGGTCTCCGCCATATGGAGAAATACGCCGTAAGCGCAGGCGGAGGCATCAACCACCGGATGGGGCTCTTCGATCGTGTGCTCATCAAGGACAATCATCTCCGGATCCAGGAGCGCTACAGTGCCGACGCAATAGCCAGGGCGGTGGCGCTGGCGAGAGAGAAGAATCAGGGCGCGCCCGTGGAAGTCGAGGCGGGCAGCCTCGATGCGGTGGAGGCGGCAGTGAACGCCGGGGCGAACTGCATCCTGCTCGACAATATGACCCCCGACGAGCTCCGCGAGGCGGTCGAACTGATCGCGGGGAGGGCAGCAACAGAGGCATCAGGCGGCATCACCCTCGACAGTGTGAGGGAGGTCGCACTCACCGGCGTTCAATTCATATCTATAGGTCGCCTGACGCACTCTGCCAGGGCCATTGACATAAGCCTGAAAATAGTACGGTAGCAGACGGGCTCCGCGAAGGGCGTCAGCAAGGATTCGGTTGTGGTGGCGTGCCGCCGCCCATGTGCTCTTTGCATATGCAATTATCGTTCTATTTATTACTGTGTCGATCAAGAATGACGTGCTGGTAAAAGAAACTGCGATGCAGACAGATCATAAAATCCATATAGAACGTCCCGATCAATGCGCGGAAGACAGAGTCATTGACCATCTGATCAATGCTTCAGGATACGTCTCGGGTGAAGAAATAGCGCAGGAATTGCGCATCTCGCGGACCGCCATCTGGAACCACGTGAACAATCTTAAAAAAATCGGGTTCCGGATAGAATCCCACCCCCACCTGGGCTACCATCTCATCGGCCTACCGGATAAGCTTTTGCCCGCGCTGATCTCCAATGGTCTCAAGACGGAACTCATTGGGAAAAAGATTGTTCACTGCGCGAGGACAACTTCCAGCAATGATGAAGCTGAGAGGCTCGCGAGGATGGGCGAACATGAGGGGACGGTGATAATTGCCGAGGAGCAGACCGCCGGCAAGGGGAGGGTGGGCCGCGTCTGGCACTCGCCGAGAGGGAAAGGCATTTATCTTTCGGTCATCCTGAGGCCGCAGCTTCCGCCCGCGAGGGTCTCGTATCTGACACTCTGTTCGGCAATCTCCGCAGTTGCGGCAATTCAGGCATGTTCCGGCCTGAGAGCTTTTGTGAAGTGGCCGAACGACGTGCTCGTCTCCGGCAGGAAAGTCTGCGGCATACTGACTGAGCTGGCCACGGAGGCCGACCGAATCAACTACGCGATTGTGGGAGTGGGCATTAATGCAAACCAGGAGCCCCCCGATCTCGCCGGCCTCAAAATGGCAACCTCGATCAAAATAGAGAAGGGGGGGGAGGTGTCCCGCCTCGAACTGAGCAGGGCTTTTCTGGAATCCCTCGACAGCAACTACGCCCTTCTCCTGCACGAGCATTACCGGGAGATCATCGAACGATGGCTTCAGGTATCCGCGACTATCGGCAGGAGAATCCTGGCCGAATCCCTTTCAAATGAGCGATGGGAAGGGGTAGCCACGGGGCTCGATGAGGATGGATGTCTGTTGTTGCGGCTTGACAACGGTATGACAAAACGGATCACGGGCGGAGATGTGAGCATTTTGTAAGCCGTTGCACGTGCAGCGAATATGCGTCGAGATCATGAGTCAACAGGTAATGGACCAGTCCTAGGCGGGTCTTGATTTGTAGGGGTTCGATCCTTCGACTGCGCTCAGGACAAGTTTTATCGAACCCGGGCGCGATGAATCGCGCCCCTACATCATAAATACATTCTGGGGTGTGCATTTCAAATGAAAAAAACGAGTCAAATCTCAGCCCGAAGGCAACGCCGGAAGGAACGTTTCCTCGTCATCGACATCGGCAACACCACGGTTCATTTCGGCATCTGTGATCGGGAGAGAATCCTTAAGCAGTTCAGGATTTCCAGTATCGCATCGCGGTTCCGCAAAGAGGCGGCGCGCGCGCTGAGGGAGAGCGGGCCGTGGGATCTTCCGCTCGGGGGAGCATTGGTCTCCAGCGTCGTGCCGCTCCTTGACAGCTCGGTCAATTCCCTGTGCCGCCGCATGGGGATCATCCCCATCTGGCTGAATCACAAGACGCCCACGGGCATCACATTGCTCTATAAGAAACCTCAGGAGATAGGCTCTGACCGCATCGCAAATGTGGCTGCCGCGAGAGCGCTCTATAGCGTTCCCGCGATAGTGGTGGATATAGGCACCGCCATTACCTTTGACTGCGTCTCCGAGAGGGGGGCTTATCTCGGCGGCGTGATTGCCCCGGGCCCCATGCTCTCACGAGCAGCGCTGGCGGAGTGTACCGGGCTGCTCCCGTTTGCTGAAATTGAAACCCCGCCCCAACTTATCGGCAAGAGCACGGTCCGCGCAATTCAGGCCGGTGTGATATTCGGGACGAGGGCGCTCATCTCCGGAATTATACGCGGGTTGCAAAAGGAGATGGGAGGCCGGCCGGAAATAATTTTCACGGGCGGCCAGCTTGAGCTGATCATCCATGGCTGGGATTACGCGAAATTGGTTGACCCATTGCTGACATTACAGGGTTTGAGGATCATCTACAACAGAGTAGTAGCTAGTAGTCGGTAGCTAGTAGTTAGGGATTCATGGTAATAGTGAAAGAGGAGCTCTTGCTTTGTCCCTTATCCCCTGGCTACTAGCTACTCACTGCTTTTTATGAAGATCATTGTTGGCATGTCAGGCGGCGTTGACAGCTCCGTGGCTGCCCTCCTCCTCAAGGAGAAGGGATACGAGGTCACGGGAGTGACGCTGAGGACATTTTCAGGCTGTCGGAATCCTGAGGATACCTGCGCCGACCAGGGGAGCATTGTCGCCGCGACAGGGGTCGCCCATAAGCTCGGCATAGCGCACAGGGTTGTGGATGTGCAGAACGCATTTAAAAAATTCGTGATTGATTATTTTTGCAGCGCGTACTCCTCCGGACGGACGCCAAACCCCTGCGTGGCATGCAATGAGTCGGTAAAATTCACCTCGCTGCTGCAATGCGCCGATGAGCTCGGGGCGGAGAAGATCGCCACGGGCCACTACGCGAGGGTGAGGGAGGATCACGGGCGCGCGCTGCTCGTGCGTGGGATTGATGAGCGCAAGGATCAGGCATATTTTCTTTCACGCCTCACGCAACCGGTTTTGAAACGGACCGTCTTCCCCCTCGGGGAGCATAGGAAAATCGGGGTGAGGAATTTTGCCCGTGAGCATGGCCTGGCGGCGCACGAGCGGCCTGAGAGCCAGGAAATCTGTTTTATCCCGGGCGACGATTACCGCGCGTTTCTCAAGGAGATGCGCGGCACGCGGATTGCCGGAGGCGATATACTTGACAGGGAAGGGAAGGTGGTGGGTAAACACCAGGGAGTTGAGTTCTACACGGTGGGGCAGCGGGGCGGATTGTCCCTGAACTCAAAGACACCGCGGTATGTGACCTCGATGGACCCCGTCAGACGCACCGTCACCGTGGGCGGCATTAACGATCTCATCAAAAACGAGATGCGAGTCTCGGGTGTCAACTGGATTGCATGGGATGCGCCCGGGGGCCCGTTTCACGCGCTGGTCAAAATCCGCTATAATCATCCGGGCGTCATGAGCACGGTGCAGCCGCAGCCTGGTGGAGGAGCGCTCGTTGTTTTTGATTCACCGCAGAAAGCCGTCACGCCCGGCCAGGCGGCTGTTTTTTACAGTGGCGATGTCGTTATCGGAGGGGGATGGATAGATTAAATCCCAAACCTGCCATCCGGCAGGCAAGTCACAAACTTGCCCCGTGAAGCGGGGTCCCAAATCCCAAAAAAGGAGAAAAAATGGATGGCTGCATATTCTGTAAAGTTGCATGTAAAGAGATAAAGAGCACAATCGTCCACGAGGATGATGAAATTGTAGTGTTCAAAGATATCGAGCCCCAGGCGCCGGTGCATCTGCTCATCATCCCCAGGAGGCATATCGGCGGGCTCACGGAACTGGGGCCGGGGGACGAGCAATTGATCGGGAAGATCATCGCCCTCTCGAAACAGCTTGCCGAGCGCTTTTCCTTTTCCCAGTGCGGATTCCGCCTCGTGGTTAATTCGGGGCCCGACGCGGGCCAGGCGGTAGATCATCTCCATTTCCACCTGCTCGGCGGCAGAAAATTCAGCTGGCCGCCAGGGTGATAAAGTTATCCACAGCCTTAGCCGACACTTACTAATGGGAGCACATTATTCTTTACACTTTTTTCCATGGTCATTGCGATCCCGCAAAGCGGGAGAAGCAATCTCCTGCTGCTCAATGAGTTAGGATTGCTTCGTCGCTGCGCTCCTCGCAATGACATGTCAAGTATTTAATGCTCCCCGTAATAAGTGTCGGCTGCAAGGGGTGCGCTACAGAGGTGGGGATAGGAAATGCATGCGGAGAGACTTGAGGAGAAAGTGGGCAATTTTCTGAAAGCCCATGACCTCACGCTTGCTCTAGCTGAATCCTGTACCGGCGGCCTGGTCGGGCACACGATTACGCAGGTCGCCGGGAGTTCTGATTACTTTCTGGGCGGCGTCATCGCCTACAGCAACCGCGCCAAGGTTGAGCTCCTCGGCGTCAAGAGAGCAACGCTGAACAGATGCGGCGCGGCGAGCAGCGAAACCGCTGCGGAGATGGCCGAGGGTGCTCAAAGGATTTTTGGCGCTGATTGCGCATTGTCCACGACGGGTATCGCGGGGCCCACGGGCGGCAGCGACGCCAAGCCGGTCGGCCTTGTGTATATCGGGATGGCAATGAGGGGCAGAACTGTAACCGCAAGACACCTGTTCAGCGGGACGCGACACAAGATCAAAACGCAGGCATCCAGGGCTGCGCTCGCAATGCTATGCGCATATATTAAAAGTAACTGCTCAGGAGCCGGAATTCAGGAGTCAGGAGCCAGGAGTTAGAATAAGGACGCCGGCGGCGACCTCTGAGGACTTGGGCTACGGCGATGTTTCCGAGTTAATGCAGTTACTCGAAGAGGTCAGCAAGCTCCTGGAAGCTTATGCGCGATCCATTCTGGATTCTGGCTCCTGGCTTCTGACTACCTGAGTAGTTACCTTAAAACATGTACTTTCAACCTTAGGCCTTAAACTTCTGGCTATTTTTAGATGAGCATACGATCCTTCATCGCGATAGAGCTCGGAGACAAGGAGAAGCGGTCTCTTGAGCTTATTCAAAATAAGCTGAAACGTGAGCTGCCCGCCGTGAGGTGGGTCAAGCCGCATACGATCCATCTCACGCTCAAATTCCTCGGCTACATAGAGGAGAGCCGGATAGCCGGGATTAAGGAGATAGTTGACACTGCCGCTAAGAATTGCAGGCCTTTCCGGATACTGCTGAGCGGCATCGGAGCCTTCCCGAATGCCAGAAATCCACGAGTGGTCTGGATTGGAGTCCGGGAAGAGAGCGGAACGCTGAAAAAATTTGCAGAAGCGCTTGACAGGCTTCTCTCCGGGATAGGCATTGAACCCGAAGACCGCGCCTTCAGCCCGCACCTCACGCTCGGAAGGGTGAAGGAGCGGGGGGGCAGGGATATTTTTAGCGGCGTGTTAACTCTGTTTAAAGATCAAGAAGCCGGCGAGATGGGGGTAGATAGAATCTCCCTCATGCGCAGCGATCTCACGCCACAGGGACCTATCTACAGCACGCTGCATCTGGCTGAATTGCATTGAGTTCCTACCTATTTACAGGTCTGCATTGTTGATCCAACGGCACGTTACCGCGTGCTCACCGCTTACCGGCATACTCTCGCGCGATCGATCCGTGAAAAATAATGGAATAAAAGTCAATGTCACTTCGTCTATTATAGTGAAGAGCTGAAGAATCTTTATAGCGGGTGAACGCGATGTGTTATAATGTGGGGCATTTGACGGCAAAGCGAACCATATGAACGCCTATCAGCTCAGGGAGGAGGTGCGCAATGGCGCAAAAAGATGATGTAAAGGAAGTAAAACTGGACGAGGGTAAGGCTAAAGCGCTTGAGGTCGCCGTATCGCAGATTGAGAAGCAGTTCGGCCAGGGCGCCATTATGAAGCTCGGCAGTCAGGCAGCCAAGGTGAGTGTGCCCACCATTTCGACAGGCGCCCTCACCCTTGATATCGCGCTGGGGATAGGTGGAGTGCCCCGGGGAAGGGTCATAGAAATTTTCGGGCCTGAATCTTCCGGGAAAACGACACTCGCCATGAGTATTGTCGCAAATGCCCAGCGGGCGGGCGGCACCGCTGCGTTCATTGACGCCGAACACGCCTTCGATGCGGCATACGGGCAGAGGATCGGGATCAACCTGGATAATCTCCTCATCTCGCAACCTGACTGCGGCGAAGACGCCCTCAATATCGCCGAGGTGCTCGTGCGCAGCAATGCGGTTGACGTGGTCGTGGTTGATACCGTCGCCGCGCTTGTCCCGAAGGCTGAGATTGAGGGGGACATAGGAGATTCACACGTCGGTCTCCAGGCAAGGCTCATGTCCCAGGCGCTGCGCAAGCTCACGGCCAGCATCAATCGCTCTAAAACGTGCTGCATTTTTATAAACCAGATCAGGGAAAAGATCGGCGTGATGTTCGGGAACCCCGAGACGACCCCCGGGGGGCGGGCGCTCAAGTTCTACTCATCAGTGCGATTGGACCTCCGAAGGATTGAGAGCTTCAAAAACAGCCAGGGGGTTGTTATGGGAAACCGCGTCAGGGCAAAGGTCGTGAAAAACAAGCTGGCGCCCCCGTTCCGCACCGCCGAGTTCGAGATCTTCTTCGATGAGGGCATTTCACGGGAGGGAACAATCCTCGATGTCGCGATCGAGCACGGGATCGTGGAGAAGAAAGGGGCCTGGCTCGCCTTTGGGGGGGAGCATATAGGACAGGGTCGTGAGGCCGCCCGACTGGCGCTGAAGGGGAACCCGAAACTCGCCAAGGAGATCACCCAGGAGATAAAGAAGAAGTTAGACCTTAAATGAAGAGATACGTACTGTTGCTCACACTGATGGTAGTCTGCGCGTCAGCGTTGATTGTGTTTATTTCAGACTATCAGGCCCTCGTGAAAAAGAGCAAGGGGCGGCGTGGGTTCGCCGGGGAGGCTGCCGAGAGGTCAATCGAAGATATCGTCGAGGCGGTCGGTCCCTCAGTGGTCGCGATCAATACCAGGGAGAGGAGGCTCGTACGCCCCCGCGGCGGGGACCCGCTCCTGCGCTATTTCGGGGACGATTCGGATCTGCTCGCTGAATCTGAGGGGATAGGCTCCGGCGTCATATTCGATCCAGATGGTTATGTCCTGACGAATGGCCACGTCGTGGGGCGCGCGCAGGAAATTCAGGTGACTCTGGCTGATGGACGGCGGGTTGAAGCGACACTCTGCGCGATAGACCAGGAACGCGATCTGGCGTTAATCAAGTTGGCCGAGGGCGGCCTCCACGCTGCCGAGTTCGGGGACTCTGAAAACCTCAGGGTGGGGCAGTGGGTCATCGCGTTTGGCAATCCTTTCGGAACGGCGTCGAGGAACGCCCAGCCCTCGGTGACGAGTGGTGTGATCAGCGCGCTTCAGAGGAACCTGAAAGTCGGGCATGGGCTTATTTACCGTGATCTCATTCAAACTGATGCCGCGATCAACAGCGGCAATAACGGCGGGCCGCTCGTAGACCTGAGCGGCAGGGTGATAGGGTTAAACACATTGATCCTCACCTCTTCGGGCGCCTCGACCGGTTTAGGATTCGCAATACCCATTGATTCCATTAAAGAGAGGCTGGATGAGCTGAAGCGGCAGTGCCTGAAAAGACAAGGCGTCAGGGGTGCCACGAGGTGAGGAAACGGTCGCTTTTGAAGGGGAAGGGCGCGTCTGGCAATCGCGCGGAGGATGCATCCGGCGGTTACTCCAAGGCCATGAGTGCTGCCTTGAGGCTCCTCTCCTTCCGGCCGCGCACAGAGCAGGAGCTGGCGAGCCGCTTATATGCAAAGGGCTTTGCTCAGGATCTGATCGCACGGGTGTGCGAGAGATTGAAAGCGCTGGCCTATATTGATGACCGCCAGTTTGCCATATCCTGGATCAAGGCCTTCTCCGGTCCCAGGTGCCGAAATGCCTGGGTGTTGAAGCGGGAGCTCAAGAAGAAGGGAATTGTTCCCGAGCTCGCTGATGAGGTCGTCAAAGATAATTTTAAAAAGGAGGAAGTTTTTAAGGCCGCCTGCGAGCTCGCGCGGCAGAGGATGAGCAAAGCGGCCTCACGCGAGGCCGATAGGGTGAAAACACGGGTACAAAACCTGCTCCTCCGCAGGGGGTTCGACTACGATTTTATCCGGGAGGTCATTGCCGGAGCGATCGACACAAAGGAAGAATAGAAACCGCGGATGAGGCGGATTGGACGGATTATTGTTGGAGCTCGTTGTGTCTCAATCCGCATAATCCTCGCAGAGTTTTTATATGGAATCGAGTGAAATACGGCAGCAATTTATCGACTACTTTTGCAATCTTGGCCACCGCCATGTGCCGAGCGCCCCGCTCATCCCGGCTGACGACCCCACGCTCCTTTTCACAAATGCGGGGATGAACCAATTCAAGGATGTTTTCCTGGGCACCGGCACGAGGGATTATCCGCGCGCGGTAAATTCACAGAAGTGCATGCGTGTTTCCGGCAAGCACAATGACCTCGATGATGTCGGGAGGGATACCTACCACCACACGTTTTTCGAGATGCTCGGAAACTGGTCTTTCGGCGATTACTACAAGCGCGAGGCGATTGAGTGGGCCTGGAATCTTCTCACGGCAAAATGGAAGATATCGCCTGAGCGACTCTGGGCAACGGTTTTCACGGGCGACGATGAGGCTGCCCGCATCTGGCCTGAGGTCAGCGGGATCAGTCCCGAGCGCGTACTCCGCTTCGCTGAAGATGAGAATTTCTGGGAGATGGCTGAGACCGGTCCCTGCGGCCCTTGCTCTGAGATCCATATCGATATGGGGGAAAAACATTGTCTCCGGAGGGGAGAGCCGGGACACCGCTGCGTGGTAAACGGCAATTGCGGCAGATACATGGAGATATGGAATCTCGTGTTCATTCAATACAACAAGGATGAGCAGGGCGCCCTTCAGCCATTGCCGAAAAGGCATGTTGATACCGGCATGGGCTTTGAGCGCCTGGTGGCGGTTCTGCAGGGGGTGGACTCGAATTACGCGACCGATCTGTTTGTTCCGATTTTGGCTGCGCTGGAGGAGGCAGCCGGTGAGCGGTTCGCGCCCGACAGCCCGCACGCGACCCCCTTCCGGGTGATTGCGGACCATCTGCGCGGCCTGAGTTTTGCCATCGCCGACGGCGCCCTCCCCTCGAATGAAGGGCGCGGCTATGTCCTCCGTATGCTCCTGAGGCGCGCGGTTCGCTACGGACGCACGCTCGGGATCGAGGAACCGTTCCTCTACAGGATGGTGCCCGTGGTGGCGTCAATCATGGGGAACGCGTACCCGGAACTGGTACAGCATCGAGAACATGTGAGCAGGGTGATACTTTCCGAGGAGGAGAGGTTTCATAACACGCTCAGCTTCGGCCTCGAGTTGCTCTCTGAGATAATCAAGAACGCGAAAACGAATGGCCAGAAGGCCCTTGCCGGGAAAGATGTCTTCAAGCTCTACGACACCTACGGTTTCCCGGTCGACCTCACGGGCATGATCGCGAGGGAGGAAGGCCTCTCGATTGACGAAAAGACTTTCAAGGAACTCATGGAGGGCCAGAGAGAGAGAGCCCGGGTGACATGGAAAGCCGCTCCCGCCGGCAGGACAGCCGCGGTGTATAGAGAGATCTTGGAACGCGGCGGCGGGACGGAGTTTTGCGGATACGAGAGGCTCTCGGTTGAAGCGACGATTACGGCGCTTCTCAAGCAGGGAAGGGAGGTGGACAACCTCGCGGAAGGGGAGGAGGGCGAGCTCGTCCTCGACAGGACGCCATTCTATGCTGAGGCGGGCGGGCAGGTTGGCGATGAGGGGCGGATCTGCAGCGATACGGCTACCGCCCTGGTCTTCGGTACCCAGTCCCCCCTCCCTGGCCTCGTCGTCCACCGGGTGAAGATGATCAACGGTGGGGTGCGGGGGGGGGAGCGGGTGAAGGCCGAGGTGAACGAGGGGAAAAGGCTGGAGACCGCGAGAAATCACACCGCGACGCATCTTCTCCAGAATGCCCTCAAACAGGTACTGGGTGAGCACATCAAGCAGTCGGGCTCCCTCGTGGCGCCGGGCCGGCTGCGGTTTGACTTCACCCACTTTACGGCGATGTCTCCGAGAGAGATCGAACGGGTGGAGGAGATTGTCAACAAGCGGATCCGTGAAAACGCGCGGGTTGGGGTATATGAAATGCTATTCGAGGAAGTTCGCACGAAGGATATCATTGCGATCTTCGGGGAAAGGTACGGTGACAGGGTTCGCGTCATCGATATCGGGGAATACAGCAGGGAGCTCTGCGGGGGGACGCACGTCAATGCGGTCGGGCAGATCGGGCTGTTCACAATACTCGGTGAGGCCTCCGTCGCTGCGGGGGTGCGGCGCATTGAGGCCCTGAGTGGCGAGGCGGCGTTCCACCTGTTGAGGAAGCGGGAGCGCCAGATCGCGGAGCTCGCAGAGATGCTCAAGGTTGAATCAGACAAGGTCGTGGAGAGGGTGGATGCGCTCCGTGGAGAGTGCAAAAGTCTCAAGAAACGAGCCGGCCGTGAGCACGAGAAGGAAGCGATCGGTGACGTCTCAGAACTCATTCGCGAGGCGATGGACGTGGGGGGGATTCAGGTAGTTGCCGCCGAGCTCAAAGGGCTCCAGGTCGATGGTCTGAGAAACGCCGGGGATCGGATCAGGCAAAAGCTTGGGTCTGGAGTAATTCTCCTCGGGGCACGCCATGACAACAACGCGCACCTTATCTGCATGGTGAGCGAAGACCTGGTTAAAAAGGGCCTCCACGCCGGCGCGATTGTGAAGGATATTGCCAAAGTCATAGGGGGAAGCGGCGGCGGGCGGCCTCAGATTGCCCAGGCGGGTGGGCCCCGGGCAGACAAGCTAGTTGAGGCCCTTCAGGAGGCCCGCGACGTCATCGGGAAGATGATAAAAAAATAGTCGCAGGAAGCTTTTCCACAGTATGAGCGCATTTGAAAAAAAGGTGGCCCTGATCATTGAGCAGGTGAGGCGGGGGGGGGACCGCGCGCTCGTCCGCTTCACCAGGGACTACGACCGCGTGCGCATCCGGCAAGGCGGGATCCGTGTCACCAGGGGGGAAATTGCGGCTGCCCTCAAGGAAACGGGCGCCGGTTTTACGCGATTCGTGAGGAGGATGGGCAGGAATGTTTCGTCCTATCACAGGAAGCAGGTGTCAGCCGCCAGATTTTTCAAGAACGTTCATGGAGCCCAGGTCGGCTGGCTCTATCGTCCCGTCGAGAAAGTGGGTGTGTATCTCCCTGCGGGGAGTGCCCCACTGGTGTCCACGGCCCTGATGACCATTGTGCCGGCGAAGGTAGCGGGCGTTCGTGAGATCGTCGTCGCAACGCCCCCCGGTAAGAACGGGAGGATCAATCCGTTCCTCCTTGCCGCCTGCCACGAGCTGGGCGCGAATTGTATCGTCGGCATTGGCGGGGCCCAGGCGATCGCGGCGATGGCATTCGGGACGCGGAGCGTCCCCAGGGTTGATATGATTGTCGGCCCTGGCAATAGGTATGTCACCGAGGCAAAGCGCCAGCTCTACGGGAAGGTGGGAATTGATATGACTGCGGGGCCGAGCGAGGTGGCGATTATCGCTGACTGCACCGCTCATCCGTCATTCATTGCCGCCGATCTTCTGGCGCAGGCGGAGCACGACCCTCTGAGTACCGCCGTTCTCTTAACGCCCTCCGTGCGGCTCCTGCGCCGGGTGAGGAGAGAGATTCAGAATCAGTTGCAGTCGCTCGAAAGAAAAGAGATACTCTCTAAGGCGATGGCGCGCGGCCTCAAACTTATTAAATGCCGCAGCCTCGGCGATGCGGTGGCAAGGGTCAACCTGATGGCTCCTGAGCATCTCGAGATCATTGTCCGCGATCCCGGGGAGATTCTCATGGGGATCCGTCATGCGGGAGCCATCTTCGTGGGGGCATACAGCCCCACCGTGTTGGGTGATTATGTCGCGGGGCCGAGCCATGTGCTCCCCACGGGCGGGACGGCCAGGTATTTTTCTGTGCTCTCGATTGATACTTTTTTGAAGCGCGTGAGCGTGGTGAGATATGGCAGGGCTTCGCTCAGAAAGGCCTCTCGGTCGGCAGAGCGCCTGGCCATGCTGGAGGGACTCGGTGCACACGCGAGGTCCATCCGGCTGAGATTGGAAAAGAAATAGTAAGGACGCGATACGCGCCTCAGTATTGACAGGGATATCATGCAAAAGAAAATTTCCTTACTATTTCAGCGCGCTCAAGGGAAAGAGATGAGCCCCATTCGCAAAAACATAGCGCGGATGGAGGGGTATAAGCCGGGCGAGCAGCCGTCTACCACGGATTACATCAAGCTCAATACGAACGAGAATCCCTATCCGCCCTCGCCGCGCGTCCAAAAGGCGCTGGTCGCCGAGATTGAGCGGCTCCGCCTCTATCCGGATCCGATGGCGACCAGGCTGCGGGAGAGAATCGCCGAACTCCATCAGGTACCGCTGGAAAATATTCTCGTGGGGAATGGCTCTGATGAACTTCTGACAATCGTGATCCGGACATTTACCGACAGGGGCGATCTTGTGGCGAGTCCCTCACCAACGTACACACTTTACAAGACATTGTGTGAGATACAGGGGGCGCGGTACGTCCCCGTTGAATACCGGGATGACTACTCGCTGAACGAGAATCTGATCCCCTCACGGGCGAAGATTGTTTTCGTCGCCAACCCCAACTCCCCTTCCGGGACGCTCCTGCCGGAGGAAACCCTTGCCAAAATCGCGGCCACTATCTCCGGCGTCCTCGTCATTGATGAGGCGTATGTGGATTTCTCCAGGAAGAACTGCCTGGGTCTCTTGAAGAACCACACAAATGTGATCATCCTGCGCACCCTCTCGAAGTCATTCTCACTCGCGGGGCTGAGGATTGGCTATGCGCTCGCCGATAAGGATATCATCGCAAATTTCATCAAAGTCAAAGATTCATACAATGTGAGCCGGCTGGCGATCGCGGGCGGCCTCGCGGCACTGAGCGACCTCGAATGGATGAGGGCGAATATCCGGAAAATAATCGGCACCAGGAGGCGACTCATATGGGGGCTTGAAGAGCTCGGCTTCTCTGTGTACCCCTCGGAAGCCAATTTTGTGCTCGCGAGGCTCGACGCCTTCCCGGCCGACCAGCTATACCGGCAACTCAAGAGAAAGAAAATTCTCGTGCGCTATTACGACACCCCGTGCTTAAGAAACTGCCTGAGGATCAGCGTGGGGACAGACCGCGAAATAAAGCAGCTCGTCATTCATATTGCGGAGATCATGGGCTGGAGGAGCAGGAGTTAACTACGGCTCAAAGTTGAAGGTGTAAAGTTTAAAGTAGGTTAACGATACACTCATGACGAATGGGGGCATGAGATGGCAGCCAGAAAAGTAACGGTCAACAGGAAAACCCGCGAGACGGATATCCGGATGCAGGTCAATCTCGACGGGACGGGAGCCTCGCGCATCTGCACGGGGATCGGCATCTTCGATCACATGCTCGAGCTCTTTTCAAAACACTCACGCATAGACATGGTTCTCACTGCGCGGGGAGACCTCCGGGTCGATGCGCACCATACCGTGGAGGATATAGGAATCTGCCTGGGCGAGGGGATCAAGAAAGCCCTCGGCCGCAAGGAGGGCATTGCCCGATACGGGTTCTGCAATCTCCCGATGGATGAGGCACTGGCCTCGATAGCGATTGACCTGAGCGGGCGTTCCTACCTCCGGTACGAGGCAAAGCTGGGGAGGAGGAAGATCGGGGGTTTTGATCTCCAGCTCATCGAGGAGTTTTTTCAGTCCTTCGTGAACCATGCCGGCCTCACCCTGCACATCGAGATGCTCAGCGGCAGGAATCCCCACCACATCATAGAGGCGATTTTTAAGGGTGTGGCGAGGGCAATGGCAATGGCGATCAGCAGGAGCGGAAAGAAGAGGGGGATCCCCTCGACCAAAGGCGCGCTGTAGCGCACGAGAGGGGAAAGGCCATGCCCAGGGTTCTGATCCTCGACTACGGGATGGGGAATCTCCACAGCGTCCGGAAGGCGTTTGAGGTATGCGGCTGCACGGCTGCCCTCTCGCACAGCGCCGGGGAAATACAGACGTGCGATGCGCTGGTGGTCCCCGGCGTGGGTTCTTTCGGCGATTGTGTGTTAAACCTGAGTCGCCTGGGACTGAGAGAAGCGCTCGCGAACTATATACAATCAGGGAAACCGTATCTCGGCCTCTGCCTGGGCCTCCAGATCCTTTTCTCGTCGAGCGAAGAATCTCCAGGAATTCAGGGGCTGGATGTGTTTCATGGGCGGGTGAGAAGGTTCACTCACGAACTTAAAATCCCGCACATGGGGTGGAACACCCTGACCTTTATACCGGCCCGCGCGGGGGATCGTTCACGCAGCCAACCATCCGTCGGCGCGGATGCGGAGTGCCCGTTGTTCAGGGGGATTGAGGATGGCGCGTACGTCTACTTCGTTCACTCGTATTACCCCGAAATCATTGAACGCGGGATCATCGCTGCGACAACTGACTATGGCGTGACATTTGCGTCGGCGGTGTGGCGGGGCGCTCTCATGGCTACACAGTTTCACCCCGAAAAGAGCCAGCGCGTCGGCCTGGCGATGATCAGGAACTTTATCGAGTTTGTGGAGTCAAAAGAGTAAAGCAATCTGCATTGACGGTGAGTTGGTTGCAACAACTGGTTGTGTATGCTTATCATTCCGGCAATTGATATAAAGAACGGCAAATGCGTGAGGCTCTACCAGGGGAGAGAGGATCGAGAAACTGTCTATGGAGACGATCCCGGCGCCATGGCGGTCCGCTGGCAGCAGGGCGGAGCTCAGTACCTCCATGTGGTCGACCTCGATGGGGCGTTCAAGGGCGCGCCCCAGAACCTGCGGACGGTCAAGGAGTTACTTGAGCGGGTGACCATTCCCGTGGAATTTGGGGGTGGCCTGAGAGATATCGGGGCAATCAGGCAGGTGTTCAAGATGGGGGTTGATAGGGTGGTTCTCGGCACGGCCGCGATCCGAGACAGGGATTTCCTCAGGGCGGCGGTGAAGGAGTACGGGCGGCAGATTTTTGTGGGGCTCGACATAAAAGAGGGGCGCCTCGCCATCGAGGGATGGACAAGGATCGCTGGAGTGAGCCCGCGCCGGATACTTCCCGAACTTCAGGAAATCGGAGTGGGGGGGGTGGTGTGCACCGATGTGCTGACTGACGGGGCCATGTCCGGTCCGAATTTCAAAGTTCTGGATGAGATACTGGCCTCGTGCCCCATCAGCGTCATCGCCTCAGGCGGGGTGAGCTCGGTTGAGCACGTGAGGCGGCTCAGGGCCCTGCGTGGAGGCACGCTCTTTGGCGTGATTATCGGGAGAGCGCTCTACTCGGGAGACATCGAGTTGCGCGAGGCATTTGATGCGGCGGCTGACCGGGGCGAGCCCGAGAGGAGCGCGCCGCCATGCTAGCCAAGAGGATCATCCCCTGCCTCGACGTCAAAGAGGGCAGGGTCGTCAAGGGGGTCAATTTCGTTCGGCTGCGCGATGCCGGCGACCCCGCCGAGGCAGCTCAGGCGTATGACGCGGCGGGAGCCGATGAGCTCGTGTTCCTTGATATCACCGCGTCTCACGAAAAGAGGCCGACGCTCATTGATGTGGTGCGGCGCACGGCGGACCTCATCTTCCTGCCGCTCACCGTAGGGGGCGGCATCGACGACCTTGACGGTATCCGCGCGCTGCTTCTGGCGGGGGCCGATAAGGTATCCATAAATACCGCTGCGGTGGACGATCCCGGCTTCATCAGCCGCGCGGCAAAATCTTTTGGTTCGCAGTGTATCGTGCTCGCGATTGACGCGCGGAGGAGCGCGGACAGCTGGGAGGTGTACACGCACGGCGGGAGAGAGGCGACGGGAATGGATGCGATCCTCTGGGCGCGACGCGGCGCCGAGTGCGGCGCTGGAGAGATCCTCCTCACGAGCATGGATGCCGATGGCACGGAAAACGGATACGATCTCGATCTGACACGGCGGGTCGCGGAGAGTGTCCATGTGCCGGTAATCGCGTCAGGAGGCGCCGGGACCCTTGAACACCTACATGCCGCGCTCACCGCGGGAAAAGCGGACGCGGCCCTCGCGGCATCGATTTTCCATTTTGGCAAGTATTCAGTTGGGGAGGCCAAGCGCTACCTGAAGGGGAAAGGGATCGAGGTGCGTGTATGAAGATAGTGCAGGAGCTTACGTTCGATGAGCGAGGGCTCATTACCGCCATCATCCAGGACGTCCGAACGAACGAGGTCCTGATGGTGGCGCATATGAATAGGGATGCCCTCATGAAAACGGTGGAATCAGGCATGACCCATTTCTGGAGCCGGTCGAGAAAGAAATTATGGTTGAAGGGTGAATCCTCGGGGCACGTCCAGAGCGTCCGCGGGATCTTTGTCGACTGCGATGGGGACGCGCTGCTCATCAAGGTTGATCAAAAGGGAGGAGCCTGCCACACGGGATATCGCTCCTGTTTCTATCGCAAGCTCGCCGCGGGAGATGCCGGGTTTGAGATAGTGGGAGAAAAAGTATTCGAGCCTGATAAGGTGTATAAATAGCACCGGAGAGCGCACGTGAGTGCCATCACAGGATAACGCGCATGTATACCCCGACAAAAAAGGAATTCATTGCAAAGGCGAGCGAGGGGAACCTGATCCCCGTCTATAAGGAGATCATGGCAGACATGGAGACCCCGCTCTCCGCGTTCCTCAAGCTCGAGCGCGGGCAATACTCCTATCTCCTGGAGAGCGTTGAGGGAGGTGAAAAGGTCGGGCGCTACTCGTTCCTCGGAAGCAATCCCGAGAGAATTTTCATGGCCAAGGGGAAAAAGATCACTATCGAGGAAAACTCAAAGAGGCGCAGCTTCGAGTGCGCGTCGGACCCGCTCGACACCCTGGCTCAGATGATGGCCGAATACAGACCGGTCCCGATCAGCGGCCTCCCTCGTTTTTGCGGCGGCGCGGTTGGCTATGTCGCGTACGACGCGGTTCGCTATTTCGAGAGGCTCCCCGATAAGAATCCGGATGATCTCTGTCTCCCCGATCTCTTTTTTATGATCACGGATACGATTCTCATATTTGATCATGTGCGCCACACGATTAAAGTTGTGTCCAATGCGCACGTGACCGATACACCGGAGCGTTCCTATGAAGCCGCGATCAGGAAAATAGAACGGATAGAGGCGTGCATACGGAACTCTCTCCCCGCAATACAGTTGGAGCTTGCTCCTCCCGCGGGCAGTATATCGTTCAGGTCAAACGTGACACGAGCGGAGTACATATCGATGGTCGAGAGAGCAAAGGAGTACATCAGGGCGGGCGACGTGATCCAGGTCGTTCCCTCGCAGCGTCTGGAGACGGACGTTCAGGCCCCCCCCTTCAACCTCTACCGGGCGCTTCGGTCGATCAACCCCTCGCCGTATATGTTCTACCTCCAATTCGGCGACGTGTATCTCGTGGGCTCCTCGCCGGAGATTCACGTGCGCTGTGAGGACGGCATCGTGGAGGTCCGTCCCATCGCCGGCACGAGGCCCCGGGGCCGCGACGAGGAAGAGGACCGCGCTCTGGAGCGCGACCTCCTCGCCGACCCGAAGGAGCGCGCTGAACACATCATGCTCGTGGACCTGGGCAGGAACGACATCGGAAGGGTATGCCGCTACGGGACCGTCACCCCGAAGGCGCTGATGACCATCGAGCGTTACTCGCACGTGATGCACATCGTCTCAGACATTCAGGGGAGATTGTGCGAGGGGAAGAACGCTTTTGATGTGATGAGGGCATCATTCCCCGCGGGTACCGTTTCGGGAGCGCCCAAGATCAGGGCGATGGAAATTATCGACGAACTGGAAAATCGGAGGCGCGGCCCGTACGCGGGGGCCGTCGGCTACTTCAGCTTTACCGGGAATCTCGACTCATGCATTACCATCAGGACCATCCTCGTCAAGGGCGGGAAGGCGTACATTCAGGCGGGTGGAGGGATCGTCGCCGACTCGGTCCCCGAGACAGAGTATGAGGAGACCCTGAATAAGGCCCAAGCGATGCTGCGGGCGATCGCAATGGCGGAGGGGCTCCACAAGTGAAAATCAAAAATCCCAGGCTCAAAATCCAAATAAATAAACCCCGGTATTCTCCTCATGTGTTGAAATCTATTGAAATTTATCTCTTTGGGATTTGGGATTTAATCTTATGATTCTCGTCATCGACAACTACGACTCGTTCGTCTACAACCTCGTCCAGTACCTCGGGGAATTGGGGCAGGAGCCGGTGGTGTACCGCAACGACCGGATCACGGTCGACCAGGCGCGCACCTTGGGCCCGATGCGCATCGTGATCTCGCCGGGCCCCTGCACCCCTCGTGAGGCAGGGGTCTCGAAGGAGATCATCGCCGAGTTCGCCGGGAAGGTGCCCATCTTGGGCGTGTGCTTGGGCCACCAGTGCATCGGGGAGGTCTTCGGCGGCGAGGTCGTGCGTGCAGATCGATTGATGCACGGAAAAACCTCGATGATTTACCACGCGCAGCGCGAACTATTCGATGGCCTTCCGAATCCATTCGAGGCGACACGATATCACTCGCTCATCGTGAAGCGCGAGAATCTGCCGCAGTGCCTGGAAATAATCGCCGAGACGGAAGAGAAGGAAATCATGGGGCTGAAACACAAGAGGTACCCCGTGTGGGGTGTCCAGTTTCACCCGGAGTCGATTCTCACCAGGGACGGCAAGAAGCTGCTGCAGAACTTTCTGGGAGCATCTCCCTGAGCTCGCCACGGGAAGGTAATGCGATGAACCCCGATATGAGGGATGTGGAGGAATCAGATTCCGGCGAGCGCTGCTCAACCCACCGCCCCCAACGGGTTTTTTATCTCCCACTCACGGAAAGGGTCATCCGCTGCCTCTGGTACGCTCAGCATCTCTATCTCAAGAGAAAAATCACCGCGCTGGACGGCCGAACGATTCAGGTAATCTCCCCCGGCTATTGGAACACGGGACGAGGCCCGGATTTTCTCCATGGTGTGTTCTATCTGGGAAAGGGCAAGAAGCTGTGCGGGGACGTGGAGATTCACCGGGAACAGGCCGACTGGAAGGCTCACGGTCATCAGGCCGACCCCTTTTTCAAGAATGTGAGGCTCCATGTATTCATGGGGACGCATTCCAAGAATGGCTCATGTCGTGAGCTCGGGGGAAAGAGAATCACTGAGGTGTGCCTGCTGAAGCAAATGCGCAATGACCTGAGGGGCCTCATCGGTGCAATCAACCCCGAGCGGTATCCCTATGCGGTGGATGTCGCGAGAGGGCGGTGCAGTTCGGTTTTTAAGAAAGTGGGTGAGCGGACAGCCGTCAGGGTGCTCCGCGAGGCGGGCGAGAAGAGGCTCGCCCGAAAGGCAGTAAGAGTCGGCGCGCTGGCGCGAAAGCTGGGAGAGGAGCAGGCGATATACCGGCTGCTGCTTGAATCGCTGGGATACGCGTCCTGCAAGAAATCTTTCGCTCAGCTCTCAGAGCGGCTCCCATGGAAGTTATTGCGGCGGATCGTGGTTAAGAGCAGAGGGGATTCAGGACAAGCCCGCGTGGAGGCAGCGCTTCTGGGGATCGCCGGCCTGATCCCCGATCGGCCCGCCCCAGGGTGGGACAGCGAATCGAAGCGTCACTGGGAAAAATCGTACCGCGCGTGGGAGAACCTTCAATCCCATTGGGGACTTAAACCGATGGATGGCGTGATCTGGAAAAGGTGGGGGAGTAGACCTGCCAACAGCCCCCATCGGAGAGTGAGCGCGATCGGCCCCCTCTTATCCCACGCCGCGGAGAGCGGCTTGGCAATGACCATTCTCCCACCCAATTTAAAGATGGACAGACATTCGCTGGAAGATCATTTCCGAGAACTCCTGGGCGGGCATAGAGATCTATTCTGGCAGCGCCATTACACCTGGGGAGGGGAAAGGCTTTCCAGCTCAACCGCGCTCCTCGGGAGAGACCGGATCCTCGCGATTATTGCAACTGTTCTCCTCCCGCTGCTCTCCCACCGAGAAGGAGAGGCTTCAGCCCGCAGGATTCTTAACCAGCTTCCGGCGGGTGCCCCAAATTCCATCACAAGGCTTATGAGGGCTCGCCTTTTCGGGAACGAGTATGCTGTTGCGCGTTCGGGGGGCATGGCGGCGCAACAGGGATTGATCCAGATTTATAAGATGTACTGCGCCCGTGACAGATCTGGTTGTCAGAGATGCGGATTCCCATGCAGCATAAAATAAAAATCGCAGCGTTCGGCCCCGGGAAAGCTGCTGCGATAACTCAAGGGGCGCAAGAGGCGTCATCGGGGCGCCGCGCGCGCCACATGCACCAGGGAAAATGTACGCCACCAAATAACCCAAGGAGGTAAACCATGTCGAGCCCGGTTGAATTGAAGGAAACGGCTGTCGCATCGCCAGAGGATTCCCACCATATCACGCAACGAAAAACGGCATCGCTCATTAAGGCGCTCGGCATTATTACCATCGTCCTGGGCGCCCTGCCCGTACTCAATTATCTGCTCATGATAATGTATATCCTTCGCGCAATTTTCGCAAAGGGGAGGCCGCCGGAGAGGATGTCGGTTCTGTTCATCATTATCGCATTCTCGCTGGTGCTGCCGGTCGCCAAGGTCATCGGAGGCTATGGCCTGTTGAAGATAAGGCTCTGGGCGAGAAAACTCACGATCGCCGTTTTCGCGATCGAATATCTCATAGGCTTCACCGCGGCGATGTTCTTTGGGATTCAGTGCTACCGTCTGCGGCACATGCCGCCCTCGATGTATGATAATGCGATTACCGTTGGCACGTTGAGCATGCTGCCGACGTACATTTTTGCGCTCGTATCACTGCTCGTTATAGCGCTCCTCACGAGGAATTCCGTGAGAAAAGCATTTCCCGGAAACGACACCAGGTCGCCGTGACCCACCATGTATCTCGACGGCCACGCTCGTATCGGCTGAGCTTATGGTGAATGCCTTGTATCAATACCTGTTGATTATCTCGACGCTCCTCCTGTCATGGCTCGGCATGATGCTCGTGCATGAGTTCGGCCATTGTTTTCATGCCTGGCTCAGCGGAGGCGCGGTGACGAGGGTTGTGCTCCACCCACTCGTCATTTCCCGCACCGATTGTGCAATGAATCCCCATCCGCTTTTAACAGCGTGGGGAGGACCATTGATCGGTTCGCTGCTCCCCCTCGCGATCCTCCTGATTGCCAGGTTCATGCGCACATCTGTTTGGTACATTTTTCAATTCTTCGCAGGCTTCTGTCTGATCATCAATGGAATTTATATTGCCGAAGACTCATTCCTTATGGCGGGGGATGGCGGTGACATGCTCCGGAACGCGATGCCGCGTTGGATCCTGGTCGCGTTCGGCGCCGTCACAGTCCCGCTTGGGCTCTATCTCTGGAATGGGCTCGGCCCCTCGTTTGGCCTCGGCGAGGCGAAGGGCAATGTCAGCCGGAAGGCGGCGGTAGGTGCTTTTTGCGCTCTCGCAATCATTGTGCTCGCGGAGGCATTGCTCGCGAGCGGATAGGCGCGCACTGGTAACACTATGGTAGTCAATCAGCTGGCGGTCGGCGGCCTCGACTCAAATTTCTCGTATCTCATCCATGACGAAAGAAGCGGGGACGCGGCGCTCGTGGATCCCTGCGGCGACATGCGGGTCATAGAGAGTGCGGTCGCGGCGATAAGAGAGGCACATCCGCGATACATTCTTCTGACCCATGGGCACCGCGATCACTGCTCCGGCGTGACTGCGGTGCGGGAGTTTTTCAATGCGCCGGTTGCCGCGCACCCCGCGTGCCCCTTCAGGCATAATGTTGACCTTGACAACAGGCAACAACTGCCATTCGGGGCAATGTATATCGAGTGCCTTTATACGCCGGGGCACTCCGTGGATAGTGTTGTGTACCATCTGAGCGATGATTCCGCACTCTTTACCGGCGATACGCTCTTCATTGACTGGTGCGGCTATTGCGATCCCAGAGCCATGTTTCACACCATGCGCGAGATTCTTTATCCGCTCGCCGGCGGCAACGAGGTCTATCCGGGACACGACTACGGTCGTCATCCCCATGCGTCTCTCGAGAGGGAGAAAAAAGAGAACCCCTACCTCTACACTGCCGCGTATGATCAGTTCTGCGAAGAATTGAAAAAATTATAGGGACTGCTGTCAGGGAGCGGAAAAACGTATGAGCCCGAAGATCGGCCAACAAATTGAGTGCACCATCGAGAGCCTCGCCTTCGGTGGAGCAGGGGTTGCCCGGCTCGATGGGATGGCGCTCTTTGTTGAGGATGCCCTGCCTGGAGAGAGAGTAATTGCTGAAATCACAAAGCCGAGCAAGAAATTCGCGCATGCACGCACGTTAAAAATACATGAGCCATCCGCAGAAAGAGTGGTTCCCCCCTGCCGTTACTACGGCCAGTGCGGCGGTTGCCAACTCCAGCACCTTCGCTACGACGTCCAGGTGGAATGGAAAAAGAAACAGGTAGGAGAGCTCCTCAAGAGGATAGGTGGCGTAAGCAATTTTACTCTAACTGACAGCGTGCCTTCTCCGAATCCATATGGCTATAGAAACACCATCCGCCTGCACCGTATCCCCGGCAACCCATTGCGGTACGGTTATTATTGCAGGGATGGCCGGAGCCTTATCGCGATATCGCGCTGCCTCATCGCCCAGAACGTAATCAACGAGATTTTATCAGACCACAAAAATTTCATTGATTCCGGAAGGAGTCCTGCAGAGATTATTTTGCACGCGGGCACCGACGGCAACGTCGCGGTGTGCACCGGCGGGGGAAACACAGCTGACATTGTTGAAGTTTTGTGCGACACTCGCTTCACAATTCCGCCCGCGTCATTTTTTCAGGTGAACAGAGCAGTCGCGGCGCTGCTCGTTGAAAAGGTGCGGGGATGGATGCAGTCCAGCCGTTGTCAGGGGACCTTTTTTGATCTCTACTGTGGCGTCGGTGTATTCTCAGTGCTCCTCGGGAGATCTTTCTCGCGTGTGATCGGGATAGATTGCGATGTGCGCGCCATCGCGCACGCGAGAGTCAATAGCGCCCCGCTCGATGATAAAAGGTTCAGCTTTATTGCTGGGCAAGTGGAAAGTTCCCTCCCGGGGATATACAAACGCCACATCCTCCCGAGGAGCATCATGCTGCTTGATCCTCCCCGCACGGGAGTGGGGGAGGGGGTAATCAAATTCCTCAGGGAAGCGGATCGGCGCGTCGAAAAGATCATCTACGTTTCATGCAATCCCGCGACGCTTTCGAGGGATTTGAACCGGCTCTGCACGAATAGCCGCTGGCGCCTTGACACGGTAGCAATCTTTGATATGTTTCCCCAGACGGCGCACATTGAGGTATGCTGTTCTATCGTCAGGGAAAATTGCGAGGCGGGGATCGCCCAAGACATGCCGACGCGCATGAAGCACCACAGACCTAGAGGTCCAGATGAGATTTCTTGAGCTTGTGCGGAAGCGGCACAGCGTAAGGAATTACGCCCAGGCTCCCGTGTCGAGAGAAATCATAGACCGATGTCTGGAAGCGGCACGACTCGCGCCGTCCGCCTGCAATTCACAACCATGGACTTTTATCGTGATCGATGACAGGAATCTGATCGCTGCGTGTGCGGATCAGGTATTTTCAGGGATGTACTCAATGAACTCCTTTGTCAAAAACGCCCCGGTGCTCATCGTGGTGATCACCGAACGGTCCGCGTACTCAGCCACACTCGGCGGCTACTTCCGCGGCACGCAGTACAGCCTGATCGACATCGGGATCGCGTGTGAGCATCTTGTCCTCCAGGCAGCAGAGGAGGGGCTGGGGACGTGCTGGATTGGCTGGTTCAATGAAAAAAAGATGAAGAAACTGCTGGGCCTTTCGCGCCCGGCGAAGATCGACGTCATCATCAGCATGGGCTATCCCATCGATCAGCCAGCGGGGGGTACACCAAGAAAATCACTGGATCAGATCAGGCGTTACCATCCCGCGCACGGGAGCACCCCATGAAATATGATGCGGTGCTCTTCGACCTCGACGGGACACTCCTTGATACCATCGAGGACATCACCAACGCGATGAACTCTACCCTCGCGCACCTCGGTTTTCGCGGCCACGAGAGGGATGAATATAAATACCTTGTCGGTGCCGGCATCGAGACGCTCGTCTACAGAGCCCTTCCTGAAAACCAACGGGATGATTTGACAATAGATCGTTGCCTCACTGCCATGAATGAGCTTTACCGCTCCCAGGGGTTTAGAAACACCACCCCCTACCCAGGCATCCCCGAACTTTTAGATTCTCTGCAATCGCGGGACGTCAGGATGGCGGTGCTCTCTAATAAACCGGACGATTCCACGAGGGCGATTGTCTCGACGCTGCTCCACGGGTGGAAATTTGACGCGGTGCGCGGCTCGCGCCCCCCCGCCCCCCTAAAACCCGATCCCGCGGTGGCCCTGGAGATAGCAGCGCATGTGGGGATTGCACCCGAGCGATTCATCTATTGTGGTGATACAGATATCGATATGCGCCTGGCACACGCAGCCCGCATGTATCCCGCAGGAGCCCTGTGGGGATATCGCACGGCTGAGGAACTGCTCTTGAGCGGCGCGAAGGTGCTGCTCAAGGAACCAGGCGATCTCCTCAATTATCTGTAGTGGGGCACTGATGCAGATTTGCACAGGTGTGGATGGTGCCGATATATGTGTGGGCTTCCCAGGATGCTGCAGCGCACACTTACGCGTGCGCTACAGGGCCCTTGAGAGTACACACCTTTACCCGGATAGTCCGGGTGGGAAGCGTCAAAACAACCGTTTGCATCTGTATCGCTTTAGTTTAGAATTAGCAGCAACAATAAGAAAGGAGGGGGAAGAGAATGAAAAAGCTCAAGGGCAGCAGGACTGAAAAGAATCTTCTGGCTGCATTTGCGGGCGAGTCCCAGGCGCGGAACAGGTACACCTACTTCGCCAGCGCAGCGAAGAAGGAAGGCTACGAGCAGATTTCCAAAATTTTCCTTGAAACCGCCGACAATGAAAAAGAGCACGCGAAGGTATTCTTCAAGCACCTCGAGGGTGGCGACGCTGAAATTACCGCCACCTACCCTGCGGGGAAGATACGGGAGACCAGAAGCAATCTCGAGGCGGCGGCGGCCGGTGAGAATCTGGAATGGACAACACTCTACGCCGATTTCGCGAAGGCCGCGAAGGATGAAGGGTATCCCGAGGCGGCGAAGTCGTTCGAGCAGATCGCGAAGGTGGAGCGCTTCCACGAGTCGCGCTACCGAAAGCTGATCGATAATATCGTCAACAAGGAAGTGTTCAAAAAGAAAGTTCCAGTCAAGTGGCACTGCACGAACTGCGGTTACGTCGTCGAGGGCACCCAGGCGCCGGAAAAATGCCCCTCCTGCCTTCACCCGATGAGCTATTACGAGATGCTGGCAGAAAATTACTAGCCTGTGGTGGATTGGTGCGCCTCTTCACTAATCTGACAGCACGCCGAGAGCACGGATATGAAGATCGCCCTGGGGGCAGATCACGCGGGATTTCGCCATAAGGAGCGTATCAAAAAATATCTCCTCCAGGGGGGATACACGGTCGTCGACTTTGGCACGCACTCAGAAAAGCCCGTCGACTACCCAGGAATAATCAGGCCGGTGGCGGAAGCCGTGGCGAGCGGGGACTGCGATAGAGGCATTGTGCTCGGCGGTTCCGGGAATGGCGAAGCCATCGTGGCGAACAGGGTGAAGGGAATACGTTGTGCGCTGTGCTGGAATGCAACGACCGCCCGTCTTTCCAGGGAACACAATGATGCGAACATGCTCTCCATGGGGGAGAGGACCACTCCGCTCAAAGCCACTTTGAAGATAGTGGACGTATGGCTCACCACAAGATTCAAGGGGGGCCGCCACAGAAGAAGGATCGAGCAGATCGACGGCGCGTATCGCGCATCCTGATCAATGGCGCGGTGCGTGATAGGATTGTCCCTTGCGAATTGCCAGCTTGCTTAAAACCGGGAAACCGTTTGTCTCCCTGGAATTTTTCCCACCAAAGGACCGGACGAAGTGGCCCGGCTTTTTCAACGCGGTGGAGAAGACACTGATCGTAAATCCCCTGTTCGTGTCCGTCACGTATGGGGCCATGGGCAGCACCCGCGCCAACACACTGGAGATCGTCTCCAGGCTCAAAAAAGAATTCGGTCTGGAAACCATGGCGCACCTGACCTGTGTTGGTGCGTCCGGTCAAGATGTTGGCTCCTATTTAGGAGATCTTGTGCGGGCTGGCGTGGACAACGTGCTGGCGCTGCGGGGCGACCTCCCCCAGGGAGAGATTACCTTTGCCCCCTCTGCCCACGACTTCACGTGCGCCGCTGACCTGGTGTCCTATATCCGCGCTCGTTTCCCCGGCCTGGGAATCGGCGTCGCCGCCTATCCGGAAGGGCATCCGGAGGCTCCAAGCATCGAGAAAGACCTGATTTTTTTGAAACGGAAACTTGATCGGGGCGCGGATTTCGCCATCACCCAGCTCTTTTTCGACAACGGCCTGTACTGGAACTTTGTACAGCGTGCCAGGGGCATCGGCATCGACAAGCCGATTATCCCTGGTATATTGCCGATCGTTAACCTGTCAAATGTCGCCCGCATAATCTCGCTCTGCGGGGCTACCATCCCTGGCCCGTATCTTAAGAAGCTCCATGATGCGCAGAGAGGGGAGGGGGGAGAGGCGGTGAGGATGATAGGAGTCGAGTATGCCAGAAAGCAGGCACAGGAACTCCTGGACAGGGGGGCGCCAGGCGTCCATTTGTATACACTGAACAAGGCTGAGGCATGCGTGAGTCTCGTGAGGGGCTTGGATCTTGAAACCAGGAGAGAGCGCCAGGCCTGACATTCTCTCCTGAGAAGCGAGCGGCTCCTCGTAGCCCGATCGGGGGAATCGTACCATAGAAGATGGACACAGCTTTTTTTATTGTAACCAACCGATGTTCGAAAAGCTGCTCATTCTGTTTCTATTTCACGCACTCCCTCAGCCATCCTGCCAGTGAGATGGGCGAGAAAGGCCTTTTTAACGCACTTGAGAGGCTCGCGGCTCTGGGCGTGAGGCAGCTCATCATCACGGGTGGAGAGCCGCTCATCCGCGCGGAGACGGCGGAGCTCATACGCAGGTCGGGGGCCCTCGGGATGACACGGCTGCTCCTGACCAACGGAGACCTCCTGGACCGGGCGACGGCACGCGGGCTTCTGGACTGCGGGCTCGAGGGGCTTTCCCTCTCCGTGAACAGCCGCGATGACGCCCGGAGGCTGGAGGGAGCGGCCGCACTCCTGCGCGGGGCGCCTCGCATGACCCTGACCGCGACGACCGTCTTCACCAGGGAAAACGCAGGGGATCTCGGAGCGCTCTACGAGTGGGCAAGCCGAAATGGGCTTGGAGCAATCTTCCAACCGGCGTATATCCCGGTAGATTCGAAGCAATTTGGTCCTCTCTCGCCGCATCGCCTGAGCAGAACGCAATGGGAAATCGCGGCCACGCTGCTGCGGGAATGGGGCCTCAGGGAACACGTGACTCACTATGTCGATTTTATCCTCAGCCTCTATGGTCAGGGCGGCGGCGCGAAGCCACGGCGCTGCGCTATGGGCTCGCAGGCCTTTGTGCTCGATTGCGACGGCACAGTATATCCGTGTTTCCATCGCCGTGACTTGAAGGCGGGGAACGTGTTCCAGACTCCCGAGGAGGTCATTGTAAAGAACCTGGAATATTCCTCCATGGAGACATGCAATGCGCGCTGCTATGGCGAGCACTGCGTGTCGCTGTTTTATGGTCAGCATTCTAATTGACGTCAAAGCAAGAAGTTAGTACATTCTGTGTAAGGGGAGTAAGGGGAGCAGGGGGGACGCATGAAGGCGCTCGTGTTCGATGGCGCTTTGAAATTCAATGCCGATTATCCGAAGCCTGAGCGCGTACCGGGAGAGTCCCTTATAGCTGTTGCCCTTGCGGGAATCTGTGCCACTGATATTGAAATTGTCAAGGGATATATGGGGTTCCGAGGCGTGCTGGGGCATGAGTTTGTCGGGCGGGTTGAGGAGAGCGACCGGAAGGAGTTGGTGGGGAAAAGAGTAGTGGGCGAAATCAACTGCGCCTTTCGTGCGCCCTGCGGGGAGGATTATCATGAAAACAACAGTCGCGGAATCCTCCAGGATACCACTCGCCCGGATGGTCGTCGACGAGCTGTCCCTCATCGGTTCTCGCTGCGGTCCCTTCGGCAGAGCCCTCCAGCTCCTCGCCGATAAAAAAGTGGCGGTACAATCTATGATCAGCGCCGAATATCCTCTGGAGAGAGGAGTAGAGGCTTTTAAAAAGGCTCAGGCGACTGATACGCTTAAGGTGCTGTTGACGATTTCTTGATGAAAACAGGGCTCAACAGGGGAGGCGTTCGCCGCATGCTCAGGTACACCGCCGGTCATATGGTGGTTGCACATACAGGGGCGCACCGTGAGCGCACGTTAAAGAAGCTGAGAGGGATTTTCGGGAGGTTCTGAACCATGAAGCCGTTGATTGCGATTCTGGCGCTGTTACTTTTCCAGTCGCATGGAGCGGGCGCTGAGGAAATACGGATCCTCGCCCCTGACCGGAGTCAATTGACGCTGCGGGCTGGCCGGCTGGCGAGGGATGCGTCGGGAAATATCTCTGCGAGCGGGAAGGTTGAGGTGAAGCATGGGAGTGTTGAAATCGCGTGCGAGGGCACTGTGAAGGTGTATGTGTCCCGCAGCGTGTTTTCAGCCCTTGAGGCGCAGGGCGTCATCGAGGCCACTGCAGCACGCAAGAAAATATGGTGCCAGCACCTATTTTATGAGGAGCCTCGGCGCCTGATCACGGCGAGCGGCGATCCGCGCGTCCAGGAGGGCAGCACCACATACAGGGCCACACAGAGGATCCTCTTGTATACGGAAACCGGCGTGATGAAGTTTGAGCCGTCGGCTCAGATCCTTATCGACAAGGGACTGGACCACAAGAAAAAGAAGCGTGAGAGGAAATCGTTCCTTGGGCTCTTTTAGACACGCGGGGGATATACTGGAAGCGATTGTGGGAGCGAAACGGGACGACGTCGAGCGTCTCAAGAGGGGCACTCCTCGCCGTGCGCTCATCGCGCGCGCGGCGGCGAGGGAGCCGAGAGACTTTCACGCCGCGCTGGCGGGAGAGGGCATTGCCATCATCGCCGAGCTTAAGAAGGCTTCGCCGTCTGCCGGTATTCTGCGGCGCGTGTATCATCCCGTGGACATCGCGCGCGGGTATGAAACGGCTGGCGCGGCGGCACTCTCCGTGCTCACCGAGGAGCACTACTTCCAGGGGAACCTCGATCACCTCACCGCGGCAAGGGACGCCGTATCGATTCCCGTGCTGAGGAAGGATTTCATCATTGACGAATACCAGGTGTATGAATCAGCAGCAGCGGGGGCTGATGCAGTACTGTTGATCGCCCGCCTCCTCGGCCGGGAGGAACTTGCGAGGCTGGTCGAATTGTGCTATACATTGCGCGTTTCACCCCTCGTCGAAATTTACAGCGAAGACGACATCGGCAAAGCGAATGCCTCGGGAGCACGTATACTCGGGATCAACAACCGCGATCTGAGGAGCGCCCAAGTAAACATCGAGCGGACGATCGCGCTCAAAAAATCGCTCCCGGAGGACTGCCTCGTCGTGAGCGAGAGCGGAATCAGAAACGCAGATGACCTCAGCACTCTCGTGCGCGCTGGTGTGCGCGCGGCGCTCATCGGCGAGAGTCTGCTCAGGCACGAAGACCCGGGGCGTGCGCTGGCAAACCTTCGGCGGGAGCTCATACAGGCCCATGGTCAAAGTTAAGATATGCGGAATCACCAACCGGGACGATGCCCACGCGGCGGTGCACGCGGGGGCTGACGCACTCGGTTTTGTATTTGCCCCGAGCCCGCGCCGCGTCGCTCCGGAGCGCGCGCGGGAGATCATCGGGTCTCTGCCACTCTTCGTGTCCACCGTGGGCGTGTTCGTGGACGAAGACCCCGCGAGCGTGAGAGAGGTTGTTTCCTTCTGCAACCTGCGCTACATTCAATTTCATGGGGATGAACCGCCGGAGATATGCAACGCGTTCGGCGACCGTGCGATCAAGGCGGTGCAAATTAAAGACGAGGGGGACCTGCGTGGCCTTGAGCGCTACCACGTTTCCGCGTTCTTGCTCGATAGCCATGTGGCGGGGAGGCGCGGAGGGACGGGCACCTCCTTCCCGTGGGAGCTTGCCGCCAGGGTGGGGTCGATGGGAAGATCGGTGATCCTTTCCGGGGGATTGAACAGCGGAAACGTCGCTCAGGCCATCAGGATTGCAGCGCCTTACGCGGTTGACGTGAGCAGCGGAGTTGAATCTGAACCAGGCAAAAAAGACCCCGCCCTCGTGAGAGAATTTATCAGAATTGCGAAAACTGATTCCCGGTGAGCGGCTGGATGCTGCAGAAAACGGTAACGTAAATGAAATTTCCGGATCGCAGGGGATACTTCGGGGATTACGGGGGGCGTTTTGTGCCGGAAACGCTGGTGCCGGCGCTGCAGGAACTTGAGCGGGAGTTTAGACATGCTCGGCGAGACAGGAAGTTTCGCGCCGAATTAGACCACTACCTGCGGCAGTATGCCGGCCGGCCGACCGCCCTCACATTCGCGTCCACACTGACACGTCTCCTGAGAGGCGCGAGGATCTACCTCAAACGGGAGGATCTCGCGTTTACGGGAGCTCATAAGATCAACAACTGTCTCGGCCAGATTCTGCTCGCCAAGAGAATGGGGAAAAAGAGGATCATCGCTGAAACCGGCGCCGGCCAGCATGGTGTCGCCACTGCCACCGTTGCGGCAAAATTCGGGATGCCATGCACCATCTATATGGGAGAGGATGATATCGAGCGCCAGGCGCTCAATGTGTTTCGCATGGAACTTCTGGGGGCGACTGTCGTACCGGTGAAGAGCGGGAGCAGGACGCTCAAGGACGCTATTGACGAGGCCATGCGCGACTGGGTCACCAATGTGCGCGACACTCATTTCGTGCTGGGCTCTGTTGCGGGCGCTCATCCCTATCCGCTGATCGTGAGGGAATTCCAGCGGGTCATCGGAAGGGAGACCAAGCGTCAGATCCTGAGACGAGAGGGCCGTGTGCCCGATTGTCTCATCGCCTGCGTCGGCGGTGGGAGCAATGCAATAGGCTTCTTCTATGATTTTCTCTCCTGCAGGAAGGTGCGCATGTACGGTGTCGAGGCGGGCGGTCTCGGTATTGCGAGCGGGAGGCACGCCGCGCGCTTCAGTGGAGGGCGCCCCGGCGTTTTCCAGGGCAGTCTGAGCTATGTACTTCAGGACAGGGCGGGTCAGATCAGAACCACTCACTCGATATCAGCAGGTCTCGATTACGCGGGGGTGGGGCCCGAGCACAGCTACCTCTATGAAACCGGCCGCGTGCGCTACGTGAATGTTTCCGACAGGAAGGCGGTAGAGGGGTTCATGCTCCTGAGCGAAACAGAGGGGATAATCCCTGCGCTTGAGTCTGCCCACGCGATTGCCTATGCCCGTGAGGTCGTCCCGAAAATGAAGAAGGGCGAGATTGTCATTATCAATGTTTCCGGGCGCGGCGATAAGGACGTCGAAATCATTGAAAAGTTCATAAAGAACCGAGTATGAGCAATCGAATTGATGCCAGATTCAATGAGCTTGCCCGGGAACGCCGCACGGGTTTTATCGCCTATATCACCGCCGGCGATCCACAGCCGTCCCTGACCGCGCCCCTCGTTCTCGAAATAGAGAAGCGGGGGGCGGACTTCATCGAGCTGGGGGTTCCGTTTTCCGATCCCCTCGCCGATGGCGCCGTGAACCAGAGGGCCGCGGAACGGGCCCTCGCTCATGGCGTGGACGTGCGAAGGGTCTTTGGTATTGTCACGAAGATCAGGAAGAGTTCAGAGATCCCGATCATCATCTTCACCTACCTCAATCCCGTGCTGAGTTACGGGTACGCTCGATTCGCCCGAGACGCAGCGCGCGCGGGCGTGGACGGGATCCTGAGCCTTGATCTCCCGCCTGAAGAGGCGGCACGCTACGAAGCCGAGCTCGCGCGCCGCGGCGTCAACGGCATCTTCATTATCGCTCCCACAACGCCGGCTGATCGCATGAAGCTCATTGCCCGCCACGCGCGTGGGTTCATCTACTATGTTTCAAGAACGGGTGTCACGGGAGTGCGCGCGCACCTCGCCGCCGAGCTCGCACACCGGCTGCGCCTCGTCAGGCGCATGACCCACACCCCCATCGCCGTGGGGTTCGGGATTTCGACCGCCGCGCACGTCCGGGCTGTCGCCAGGCTGGCCGATGCGGTGGTGGTGGGGAGTGCCCTCGTGAGCGAGATAGAACATCACCGTGAGAAGTCGGATCTCGTCACACGGGTCGGGGAAAAGGTCGCGCAGCTCACCGCACCGCTCAGGACGGGTGGCCGGGGGCGTGCGCAAGAGGTCAATGACCGATAAGGGGTTGTACGCTATGCAATTCGAGGAAATCAAGAAACACATCTACGCGCTGATCATGGCCGGAGGGGGAGGGGAGAGGTTCTGGCCGAAGAGCCGGCAGGCATACCCGAAGCAACTGCATAAGATTTTCGGGGACCGAACCATGATTCAGGAGACCGTGGACCGAATATCTCAACTTGTGCCCCGGGAGCAGATCATCGTGATTACCAACAAAGTGCAGGCGCCGCTTATTAAAAAGCAGCTCAGGGGTGTGCCGGCTTCCGCAATCGTCGCCGAGCCGCTCGGGCGGGACACCGCCGCCTGTATCGCGCTCGGTGCCGCAGTAGTCATGGAGAGAGACCGGGATGGCATCATGCTGGTGTTGCCCGCGGATCATGTCATCAAAGACGTGAAGAAGCTCGTTGCCAACCTGCGGGATGCCTGTCAGGTAGCATGGGAGCGCGGCTGCCTGGTAACACTCGGTATCAAGCCCACCAGCCCCGCCACAGGATATGGCTACATACGCAAAGGGAAAAGGCTCGACTGCGGGCTGAAGACAACCTTCTCGAAAGTTGCAGCGTTCGCAGAAAAGCCAGATGGCGCGATGGCGAGACGCTACCTCAAGAGCGGGCGCTATTTCTGGAACAGCGGCATGTTTGTCTGGAGAGCGGCGGTCATCGCGGACGCGCTCAAGAAACAGATGCCGGACCTCTATCGCGGGTATGAGAGAATCAGGAGGGCCATGGCATCTCCGGCGAGAGAAAAGGTTGTCCGGAGGGTGTACGCCGGGCTGAAAAAGGTATCAATAGACTACGGTGTCATGGAGAAGGCGGACAACACGGTCGTCGCGAAGGCGGATTTCGACTGGGATGATGTTGGCTCATGGCTGGCGCTCGAACGGCACCTGCCTGCAGATAAGAATCGGAATGTCATCCTCGGGGAAAGTATCGCGCTGGATACGAAACGGTGTATAATAATCGCGGACGAGGGTATTGTGGGTTGCCTTGGCCTGGAAGACCTCATCGTCGTTAAAACACCGGATGCCGTTCTCGTTTGCCACCGGAGGGCATTGCAGGATCTCAAGAAGATCATACAGAAGCTCAAGTCGCGTGGGGAGTGGGTGCGGTACATGTAGCAATCGCAGGTGCGCAGGTAGTGTCAAAAGTTCTATGAAAGAGCTGAATGCAACCACAGATTGCACAGATAGTTGTGAAGATTTTTTGGGGGGGGGAGGAAGTTTGCGCCAATCTGTGGTGAATAAATCTGTGGTAAATGGAGAAAGAAAAGAATTTCTATACAGCGGCTTAATTATACGGATGTTACCACAGATGAATCACCACTGATTTACTCCACAAAGGAGGGGTGACAATGAAAATATTTTGCGGTCGTTCCAATCCGGAACTCAGCCGCGAGATCTGCAACTATCTCGGCGTGGAGATGGGGAAATGCATTGTACACAAGTTCAAGAATGACAACACATTCGTGCGCATCGAGGAGAATGTCCGCGGGAAGGATGTTTTCGTCGTCCAGACCAGCGCCATCCCGGTGAATGACTACCTCGTGGAATTGTTGATAATGATCGACACCCTCAAACACGCCTCCGCGAGCCGCGTGACGGCAGTGATCCCCTACTATCCATATGCCCGCTCCGACAAGAAGGATCAACCACGCATTTCTATAACCGCCAGGCTCGTCGCCGATCTGCTGGAGACTGCAGGCGCCGACCGCGTGCTCACCATGAATCTGCACTCCGAACAAATTCAGGGGTTCTTCAGGGTCCCTGTCGATCAGCTGCTCGCATCGCCCATCCTGTGCGAATATTTCTCAAAAATCGGACTCGAAAACTTCATCGTCGTAGCGCCCGACGCGGGCAGCGCAAAACGCGCGGAGAAATATGCACTCGCGCTCGGCCTCCGGATGGCGGTACTCGACAAGCGCCGCGATCCGCTCAACGACACGGTGGAAATCTTCCACATCATCGGGGATGTGGAGGGTAAAAACGCGATCGTGTTTGATGATGAGATTGCGACGGGGGGGTCGATGATAGAAACGGCTCATGCCCTCATAGAACACGGGGCAAAAGAGATCTATGCGGGCGCCGCGCACGCCGTCCTCTGCGGCGATGCTCCCCAGAGGCTCCAGAAATCACCGTACAAACAAATCGTGGTGACCAACTCCCTCCCCGTGGAGAGAGAAAAGAAAATTGCGAAGATAAAAGTCCTCTCGGTCGCAGGGCTGTTTGGTGAGGCGATAAAAAGAATTCACGAAGGCAAGTCGGTGAGCGAGCTCTTCAGGAAGCACCTATAATCCAGAGGAGGCTGAAGATGAGGGTGCTCGCCCTGGACGTGGGGGAGAGGCGAATCGGAATGGCGATGAGCGATCCCCTTGGGATAACCGCCCAACGCGCGGGCACCATAGAGCGGGGGGCGCTCGAGGAGACGCTTCGTCGTCTGCAGGAGATCGTCATCAGGGATGAGATCGGCACGGTCGTGGTCGGCCTCCCCCTGAGCATGGATGGTTCACGGGGCACGAGCGCAGCGGGCATGGGCAGGTTCGCTGAGGACCTCAGACGCGCCCTCGCTATCCCCGTCACGCTGTGGGATGAGCGGCTGACCACCGCGGAGGCGGACAGGCTCATGAGATCGGCTGGGGTTTCTCGGAAGGAGAGGATGAGGCACCTCGATGAGGTTGCTGCCCAGCTCATCCTCCAATCATACATGGACAGCCGCAGAGAAGGTTCAGAACGCGAGCACTGCTGATATTTCAGAGCCGCCCCGCTGCCCGCCTACCATGGGACGGGACAGGTACGAGCCTTTGAGTCCATTGGAGCGCATGTATACCACAACCGTGCTTGATAACAACCTGAGGGTAACCACTCACGAGATGCCTTCCATGGAGTCGGTTGCCCTCGGGCTCTGGGTGGGGATTGGCGGCCGCCATGAGGAGAAGCAGTTCAACGGCATTTCCCATTTTCTCGAACACATCCTCTTCAAGGGGACGTCGAGACGTTCGGCCATACAGATCTCCGAGGAGATTGAGGGCGTGGGCGGATCGCTCAACGGATTCACGAGCGAGGAGTACACCTGTTATATCGTCAAGGTGCCGCACGCCCATCTCCGGCTCGCCTCCGACGTCCTCTTCGATATGTACCTGCATCCGGCCATACGAGAGGAAGATGTACAAAAGGAAAAGACGGTAATCAAAGAGGAAATCAATCTGTACCGCGACACCCCTCAGCACCATGTCCTGGACCTGTTCAACGAGGTAATGTGGACTGATCACCCGTTGGGACGCCCGCTCGTAGGCACCGCTACGACGATCAGCGCGCTGTCGCGGGAATCCCTGCGTGGCTACCAGAGACGATACTACACGCTGCGCAATGCGGTCCTCGCCGCAGCGGGGCGCCTGCGGCACGGTGAATTGCTCGAGGCGGTGGGCGGCTCCCTCCCGAAGCGAAGCGGGGCCTCGCGTGGCCCGAGGTGCATTTCCGCTGCTGATGCCCAGCGGTCTCCCGGCTTGCTCCTGCATCAAAAAAACACCGAGCAAACACATATCTGCGTGGGAGTGCGGGGATATCACCAGGAGCACCCGGATAGGTACGCGCTCCAGCTGCTGAGCATTGCGATGGGGGAGAACATGAGCTCGCGGCTCTTTCAGAGGATCCGGGAGAAACACGGCTTGGCGTACGCGATACATTCATCTGTCGCGCGCTACAAAGACACGGGGTTCTTTTCCATCTATGCCGGCGTGGAAAGCAGCAAATTTGTCAAAGCCATCTCCTTGATCATGAAAGAGCTCGCGATGCTTCGGAAGACAGGGTTGCGAAAGATCGAACTGGCACGCGGAAAGGAGTACTGGATCGGGCAGCTCTCAATGGAGATGGAAAAAACAACTCCGCAGATGATCCATATAGGCGAGAGCCTTATCTGCTCTGGACGGATTTTGACAATGGATGAAATATTATCTAAGATTATGTGCGTGAGCCTCGATGATGTGCAGAGGGTGGCGGTTGATATTTTGAATGACCGCAGACTCAATATGGCAGTCATAGGCCCCCTCCGCGAAGAGGAGAGTCAGGTGAGGGAAAATCTCCATTTCGACTACTAATTGTAAATACTATGTTCATCTGTGTTTATCTGTGGTTATACGTTAGTTTCCACATTTAGTTCTATTTAGCTATAGAGGTGTCCGGTGCGAACTGCTCCGGGAATCAAAATTGCCCCCTCGCTGCTGGCGGCCGATTTCGGCAGGCTGGGAGATGAGGCGCAGGCCGCTGAATCGTCAGGCGCCGATATGCTGCATCTCGACGTGATGGACGGCCACTTCGTGCCCAACATCACCATCGGACCGGGAACAGTAGCGGCGATCCGGAAGCGGGTCAGGATTCCCCTGGATGTCCACCTTATGATCAGCGAGCCTGATAAATATATTGATGCGTTCGTCGAGGCAGGGGCCGATATCCTCACCGTGCACGCCGAGGTCCTCCCTCGCCTCCACCACACGCTCCAGGTGATTCGCTCCAGAGGCATCAAAGCGGGCGTTTCCATAAATCCGGCGACTCCGTTGAGGGATATCGAGGCCGTGCTCGACGAGGCCGACCTCGTGTTGCTCATGACCGTCAACCCGGGATTCGGCGGCCAGAAATTCATTCGCTCCGTTCTGCCGAAAATAGCGGACTTGCGGAAGATCGCCGACACAAGGGGATACGCATTTGACATTGAGGTGGACGGCGGAATAACACTGCATTCCGCGCGGGAGGCGGCGGAGGCGGGCGCCACTATTATCGTGGCAGGCACCGCGATCTTCGGCGCGAGCGATATCGCTCACGCCATTAAGGTGCTACGAGAAGCCGCTCAGTTCGTTGCAGGTGAATGAGTTATAGTACACTCACAATCAGTTATGATGTGCGTGGCAGGACGGGATATCTCGAGCCCGAAACTCACTTCGGGCTTTTTTAGCCTGGACACAAATTATGACTCCTCGCATAGATCATATAAGAAACTTCTCGATTATCGCTCATATAGACCACGGCAAGTCCACGCTGGCTGACCGTCTTCTCCAGCTGACTCACACCATTGATGAACGGCAGTTCAGGGACCAGTTTCTTGACGATATGGACCTGGAGAGGGAGCGTGGGATCACGATCAAGGCTCATCCCGTCCGCATGCGCTATGTGGCGCGGGACGGCAAAGAATACATTCTCAACCTGATTGATACTCCCGGCCACGTTGATTTCAGCTATGAGGTCTCACGCAGCCTCTCGGCGTGCGAGGGAGCGCTGCTCGTCGTTGACGCATCGCAAGGCGTTGAAGCTCAAACAGTTGCGAACTGCCACCTCTGCATGCAGAACAATCTCAAGATCATTCCCGTCATCAATAAGATAGATATCGCGAGCGCCGACGTTGATGAAACCAAGCGCCAGCTCGAGGATGTGCTCGCGCTGCCCTCGGAAGACGCCATCTGTGTGAGCGCCAAGGAGGGCACCGGGATTGATCAGTTGATGGAGGCAATCGTGAGGCTCATCCCCCCACCCGAGATGCCGAAAAGGGATGAGCTTAAGGCCCTGATTTTTGATTCTCTCTTCGATACCTTCCGCGGCGTGATTGTCCACGTGCGCGTCTTCAGCGGCCATGTGGAGGCGGCGACAAGGATCCAGCTCATGGCGACCGGGAAGACCTTTGAAGTCCATGAGGTCGGTATTTTCATGCCCGAGGCTGACTCCCGTGAACAGCTTCAGGCGGGGGAGGTGGGCTACATTATCGCCAACATTAAGGATTCAGCCGATGTGCGGATCGGCGATACCATCACCAGCGCGAGCAGGCCAGCCGCTCAGCCGCTCCCGGGCTTCAGGCGGCTGCGCCCGATGGTGTTCAGCGGCTTTTACCCGGTCAACACCTCAGAATACGAAGGCCTCAAATCCTCCCTGAACCGCCTCCGGCTCAATGACCCCTCCTTCACCTATGAAGCGGAAAACTCGGTTGCCCTCGGGTTCGGCTTCCGCTGCGGTTTCCTCGGGCTCCTGCACATGGAGATCATCCAGGAGCGCCTCGAGCGCGAATATAACATGGGCATTGTGGCAACTGTTCCCAGTGTGATCTACTCCGTCAAGAAAAAGGATGGGAGCACCATTGAAATTGACAACCCCGTGCGCCTGCCGCCGACACAAGAAACAGAGGAAATCCGCGAACCGATGATCCGGGCATGCATCATCGTGCCCAATCAAATGATCAGTTCAATGATGAAACTCGCTCAGGAACGAAGGGGTGAGTGCGTCGGGACTGAATCGCTCGATAAACATCGCGTCATCCTCACCATGGAGCTCCCATTCAATGAGGTCGTGATTGACTTTTACGACCGTCTGAAAACAGTCACGAGCGGCTATGGGTCGATGGACTACGAACACATCGGCTTCCGGGCGTCGGACATCGTCAAGCTGGACATCCTCATCAACAAAGAGCCTGTTGACGCGTTCTCATGCCTCGTCCACCGGAGCAAGGCCGAGCACAGGGGACGCCAGCTCGCGGAGAAGCTCAAAGAGGTCATTCCCCAGCAGCTCTTCCGCGTGGCCATCCAGGCGGCCATAGGCAACCGGATCATCGCGAGCGAGGTGGTGCGGCCGCTCAAGAAGGATGTGACGGCGAAGTGCTACGGCGGCGACATCACGCGCAAGCGCAAGCTCTGGGAGAAGCAGAAAGAGGGGAAGAAGAAAATGAAGCAGATCGGCAAAATCAACATTCCTCAGAAGGCCTTTATCGAAGTGCTGAAGATGGACTGAATCAATCTGCGCATACGACACCCCATGTTTTGCCTATTTTATGGATGAAGAGTTATGGTATCCTTTTAAAACTTTTTCCGACTGAGCATGTGGGCAATATGGATCTGGGGTAGGGGAGAGGGGAAATGAGTTTCTGGAAAAATAGAAAGATAGTCAGCTATGCCAGGCTGGTGCTCAAAACAACGCGAAAGAGCTACCTGAGACATGGCAAAAAGCTCATCGAGCGCGATGCGCATTGCCTCGAGAATGACATAACGGCGGTTGCTGACGCGCTGCGGAGCGGGAATATTTCCGATGTAGAGAAATCTGCCGAGAAACTGCACAGCAGTTTCGAGAGGTACCTTGGGTTTGCCAAGAAATCGGTTATCAGGGAATATGCAGAGGCCTTCCTTTTCGCCCTCATCCTGGCGGTCTTCTTGCGCACCTTCGTGATACAGCTCTTCAAAATCCCCACGGGCTCCATGGAACCCACGCTCCACGGCGCTCAGAATTACGGCTTCGGAGACCATATCGTGGTGAATAAGTTCATCTATGGCCCGCAGACGCTCGATTGGGTCGGCGTCCCGTGGACAAATTATGGGTTTGATCTGCCCACCTGGCGCTTTACAAAACTCGCGCTGCGGGAACCGAAGCGCGGCGATATCGTCGTCTTTAAATTTCCGTTTAACTACCACTGCAATCAATGCTATGTCGATTTCAATCTGTCAAGAGGTACGCCCCGGGTATGCCCATCCTGTGGGTCCCGGCATGTAGAATACCAGAATAAGGATTTCGTCAAACGTTGCATAGGGCTCCCTGGCGAGACGGTTGAGATACGCGACGGTGATATCTATATCGATGATGCGCTCGTAACCGAACCGAAGATTGTCAAGGATATCCACTATACCAATATTCTCTCCGGCAACGGGCCGGGGCGGGGGGTATACGGCTATAGAGGGCAAAGATTCAAGGTGCCCCAGAACGCCTATTTTGTCCTGGGCGACAATAGCGCCAACAGCAAGGACAGCCGTTTCTGGGGTTTTGTCCCGTGTGAGGATATCCGCGGGGAAGCCTTTTTTATCTACCTCCCACCGAAGAGAATAGGGTTAATTAGATAGGGTTTCCTGATCCATTGGGAGAGAATATTGCGCAGTGATTATTTTGCACGCTGGATACAGTGGTGGGCATTTGCTTCTCTGGGGAGAGACACACGCTAAAAACGAATATTTCCCTGCGAAGCTGCGGAGGCAAAAGCCCAAAGCGCTCCCTTATGACGCCCGGTCTGATATGGTTGTCACCGCTCTTAGACAAGCCGGCGTCTGTTCTACGATCAGGAAAAGTCAGGTAGCTACGGTAGTCTCTTGGATTCCGACAGTCGATCATGCTCCTCTGCCCTCCAGTGCTATTATTGCGCAATTGCCCCATTCACATAAAAAGCCTGTATTGAACCCATGGAATGTCTCGGTAATTCGGCTGACCAGAGAACAGATGGTTGAAATCCTCTGCGCCTGCGTTGGAAAACAAAACCTGGCGCCCGGCCTAATTGTTGGGAGCGACTTGGCATTCTGGGCAAGGGCTATGCGCTTTGCAGGCGCGCTTATCACAAGACAGAAATATCTTCCCGCGATAACCGAAGACAACGGGACATGCTATGCACAGTGGAAGCCTGTCTTCACCGGTGCCGACGTTGATATTCTAGAAAAGCTTGCCAAAGCCATGCCGGCGGCCGCGCGCGCGTTGACGCAGGGAGATAATTCGCCGCCAAATGAATCCTCACGTTCAACGCTTGCTGATTTCACTGGAGAAATTGTTGATCATCTAGTCCGCGCTCCATGTTCTTCTTCTGTAATGATACAAAAACGAGGGAGGAGGAGGAAGGTCCCAACTTTTTCCAGCATGCACGATCAGTGGTTGCATGCGCTGCGTTCGCCTGATGGGCTTATGGAGGGCGATGAAGGCGAGTTGGCTCAGCTTAAGGCCCAGGTGTGCGATTGGCAACGGCTGATATCTCTTCCTACATCGGCGCCTTTTCGGCTTTGTTTCCGGTTGGAAGAGCCCGGGATCAAGATGGAGGGGACGGAAATGGTTCAAAGCGCGGATGAGGCCTGGTATGTACGTTACCTGCTTCAGTCGGTCAATGATCCAAGCCTGCTCATTCCGGCAACAGAGGCATGGAGCACTACCGGTAAACAAAAGTCGCTTCTCGATCTCACTGGATTTGACCATCGCGAATACGTATTGTTGTCATTGGGGCAGGCATCGATGATTTGCCCGCGTATAGAAGGAAGTTTAAGAACCTCTATTCCCGGCGGTTACGAACTCGATACCGCAGAGGCATATAAATTTCTCACAGAAAAAGCGATGGTGTTGGAGGAGGCGGGGTTTAAGATTATGCTGCCGGCATGGTGGACCCGCAAGGGAACGAAGCTGCGTCTGAAGGCCAGCGCAAATGCGAGGAGCCCAGTGATGACAGGGCACGGTCGACTGTCACTTGAAAGCGTAGTTGAGTTCGACTGGGAAGTCGCATTGGGCGGTGAGAAGATATCCCTGGTGGAACTCCAGGAACTCGCAAAACTCAAGGCGCCGCTTATCAGATTTCGCGGCCAATGGGTACAAATGACCGCTGAGGAGATAGCGGCGGCCCGCGACTTCTGGAAGGAAAAGGCTTCAGGCCGAGCAACCGTGCATGAAATAATCCGGATGGCTTTGGGGGCGGCACGAACTCCGAGTTCTATTGATTTCGAAGGGGTAAGGGCAACGGGTTGGCTTGCAGATCTTTTGAAACAGTTGGAAGAGGGCACGCCTTTCGAAGAGCTGCCTCACCCGGAAAGTTTCCAAGGGAGACTGCGCCCTTATCAAATAAAGGGTTATTCGTGGTTGAGTTTCTTGCGGCGATGGGGACTGGGGGCATGCCTGGCCGATGACATGGGATTGGGAAAAACCGTGCAGACACTTGCGCTTATCCAGAGAGACTGGCTGGCGAATAGCCATGGCCCGGTGCTGCTTGTATGTCCCATGTCTGTCATTGCCACTTGGCTGAAGGAGGCCGGCTGTTTCACTCCTGAGTTGCCTATAATGGTCCATCACGGCGCCAGCAGATTAAAAAGCGAGGTATTTGAAGCAGAGGCGGGGAAGCACGCCATGGTAGTTACCAGTTACGCTTTGCTCCATCGTGATTTTGAGATATTCAAGGGTGTGCCGTGGGCGGGGATGGTTTTGGACGAGGCGCAGAATATCAAGAATCCAGAAACCAAGCAGGCTCGAGCTGCGCGAGCCATTGGATCGAGCTATCGAATCGCGCTCACCGGTACGCCTGTCGAAAACAATGTTGGTGACCTTTGGTCTATAATGGAATTCTTGAATCCCGGATTGCTTGGCACACAGACCGAATTCAAAAGAACTTTTTTTATCCCTATCCAGGCCGATCGCGACCAGGAGGCCATGCAGAGCCTTAAGCGCCTGACGGGGCCGTTCATCCTCAGGCGCCTCAAGGCAGACAAAGCGATAATCGCGGATCTGCCCGAGAAAATGGAAATGAAGGTGTTCTGCACTTTGACAAAAGAGCAGGCCTCTCTTTATGCTGCGGTGGTTGATGATGCTTCCAATGCCCTTGACTCGGTCGAAGGGATCGAGCGCAAGGGAGTGATCCTGGCAACACTGTCCAAGCTCAAGCAGGTATGCAATCATCCGAGGCAGTTTCTTGGCGACAATTCCGAAATTCATGGGCGGTCGGGCAAGCTCTCCCGCTTGACTGAAATGCTGGAGGAAGTCATGGAGGTTGGGGACAGAGCGCTGATATTTACGCAATTCGCCGAGATGGGCGAAATCCTTAAGTGCCACCTTCAGGAATGGTTTGGTCGTGAGGTGCTCTTCCTGCACGGCGGTGTGCCGAAAGCGCGGCGTGACCGAATGGTTGAACGCTTCCAGACAGATGCCGGAGGACCGTCTATCTTCATCCTCTCACTCAAGGCCGGCGGCTTCGGGTTGAATCTACAGCGCGCCAATCATGTTTTTCACTTCGACCGTTGGTGGAATCCTGCGGTGGAGAACCAGGCAACCGACCGTGCGTTTCGTATCGGTCAAAAACGGAATGTTCAGGTCCATAAGTTTCTCTGCGCCGGGACGCTGGAAGAGAAGATTGATGAGATGATCGAGAGCAAGAAAGAGATTGCTCAGGCCGTGGTTGGAGTGGGGGAGGGTTGGCTGACGGAGCTTTCAACTAACGAACTCAGGGAATTCTTCAAGCTTCGGAAAGAAGCCTGGGGGGATTAATATGACCAGTGACAAGAGGAGCGGGTATGACAGAGAATGGGCTGAAGAGAAAAAAAGGTACCGCGTGAATATGGAAACGATTCGAATCTGAAAAGAGGAGAGCACTATGTACTGGCGCTATGGCTATTTCACACCGTCAAAACCGCGTGCGGTAAGAGGCGGTATTAAGGCGCAATCAGGCCGAAGAGCCGTTGGTAAAAATTGGTGGGCAGAGCGCTGGAATGCCGTGTTGGAAGAACTTTATGCGGGTAACAGGTTGACGCGGGGCAGATCCTATGCTCGCCGGGGACAGGTTTTGCGCATTGATATTGAAAAAGGGATGGTAAAGGGGCAGGTGCAGGGCTCCCGCTCCAGACCATATGATATCTCTATCAGGGTAAAAGTTATGTCAAAACCCGGCTGGAAAAAAGTGGTAAAGACGCTCTCGGAAAAATCCCTTTTCACCGCGAAGCTTTTAGCCGGTGAGATGCCTCAGGATATTGAAGAGGTTTTTAAAAAGGCCGGATTATCGCTTTTCCCTGAGAGAGGCAATGACCTAAAAACGGAGTGCTCGTGCCCGGACTGGGCGAATCCATGCAAACACATTGCGGCTGTCTATTATCTGCTGGGCGAAGAATTTGATCGAGACCCTTTTTTGATTTTCAAACTGCGAGGGATGAGCAGAAAAGAATTCGTTAATCTCTTGAGCCACATCAGCAAAACAGCCGGCGCACCCAAGGCGTGCGAGATGGCCAAAAGCCTGGATGGCCATGCGGAAGTTTCCTCAACAGATGAACCGATCTCGTCAGATCTCAAAACCTACTGGGACGGGGGGGAGATACCGGATGATTTATTCGGAGAGGTTTCGATTCCACGAGTTCCGGCCGCTCTGCCTAAGCGATTGGGCAGTTTTCCATTTTGGCGCGGTGAAGAACGATTCCTCGAAGCTATCGAGCCGATTTACGAAGCTGCGTCCCCCCGCGGTCTTGATACCTATATCGGCGAATATACTATGGCGGTCGCTGAGGATAATGCGCCGACGTGAGCGAAATCGGAGATTACATGTCATTGGGGAGGGAGAGGCAATCCGGCTATCTGAGTTTATACTGAGCTTGCCGAAGCGCTCAGGACAAGTTTTATCGAACCCGCTCTATGCCAAGCAGATTGGTGCGGGCCTGATAAATCAGGCCCCTACAGGTCTTGTCTTGGGTGCGCACTAGTCATTCCCCCGACACCCTTCGTGAGGGTCTCTGATTTACGGTTGTCATAACATCCCTGCCACCAGTTAAATATGTAATGCATCTTGGCAATTTTCCGATAAACAATATCCGGAAACCGGACATCTCAAAAATCGACATCTCAAAAATATGCTTCCCTACCTCCCGCTCAACGTGTCATAATCCCATGGCAAAGCAGGGCGGCGTTATCAGTCAATTTGGCCTGATTGGCTCTTGGAACTCCGCAAGGATTGACCCGTTAGCGTGGCATTGTGCTACGGAGGGATGTCGGGGTATAAGATCCCCCGACACGGCATTTGCCAGAGAGGATAGGTACATATGAGAGCATTCACGTGGATTCCGTTATACAAGGAACTGGCAGACAAGCTGTTGGCGTACCGGGACCGCCAGGGCGACCTCATTGCGATTCTGAAGGAACTCAAAGACCAGGGACTCCCGGTCATAGGACTTACCGACAAGGACAAGAGGGGAAAAGCGGTTCCGCTTGAGGCAATAGACCCGTTCACGTTCTTTGCCTCATTCAATCGCAAGGCCACGGATCAAAACCGCCGAGCTATCTTGACTATGATCAAGGAACGACTGCAACTGCAGGCGGGAGTCCCTGCCGATTTCGACGGCATCCCGATCATGTCTCCCATGCAGTCATGGTTTTTTGCCTTTTATCCTGAGAGGAAACCTGACGATATAACAGCCTTATGGGCATTCGCTGAGGCCATTGTCAGGCGCGCGCCGGAGGATGTTACCCCGGAACTGTTCAACCGATGTCTCGAAGTCGCTTACGTGAAAGTCCCCAACCTCACCATGGGCATGTTCTGGATGCGACCAGAAATATATCTGGCACTGGACAGACGAAACCGCAAGCTTCTTGACGAACGCGGCGTCGCGCACGAGGTGAAAGACTGGGCATCGTACCTTCAGTTCCTAAAGAACGCTCGGTCGCTCGTACCGGAACCGCACTATGAATTCTCACACGCAGCATACGCGGGCGAGTCTGGTAGGAGATACTGGGTATTCCAGGGCAACCCGAAGATCTACGACGTAGTGGGCGCACTTCGGGCTGGGGAGGTGAAAACTTGGCGAGTGAACCAGCGCATGAAGGACATTCATCCTGGTGACAAGGTTATTGTCTGGGTCACCGGCGAAGCCGCCGGCTGCTACGCACTGGCAACGGTCATGTCCGAAGTTTGCACTGTTGCAGAAGATGCCAAGGAGGCTTCCTACTACCGTAAAGGGCCTGGCAAGAGTACTCCGTTTACGGGTGTCAAGCTCCGCATTGATACGAAGTTGTGGGATAACCCGGTCTCAAAGGCAGACATTGCCGGGCAGCCGGCGTTCCGTGATTTTCCGGCCGGTCGACAAGGGACAAATCTGGCCGCCACAAAGGCCTACTACGACGGCATTCTGGCGCTGGCCAGAGGGAGGACGGAAATGCGCTACTGGCTCTACGCTCCTGGACGCTATGCAAAGTATTGGGATGAATGTTGGCAGAAAGGCATCATGCTATTTGGTGCCGACGAGCTTTCCGACCTGAGCGCCTTTTCCGACAAGGCGGCGATCGAAGAAGCGTTCAAGAAGGCAAACCGGTTGAAGCACCGTCCAACCAACGACGCGCGTGCCGCGTGGGAGTTCTCGCACGTCCTCAGTCCCGGGGACATCGTCATAGCTAAGAAAGGCGCGCGGCAATACGTTGGCTATGGCGTTGTTTCCGGGCCCGTATAGACACGAGGCCGAACGGACGACCTACCGCAATGTGAGACCTGCGAGATGGGTCAAAAAAGGGGAATGGCAGAAGAATGAAGGGGGGCCGATCGTCCAGAAAGCCCTGACCGACATCACGAAGTACCCGGAATACGTCCAGGAACTGCGGGAGTTGATAGGGATTGAAGACACTGCGATTGGCAACCGAACACCACTGCCGCTGAACATCATCCTCTACGGCCCCCCGGGGACGGGGAAGACGTACACGCTCCGCAATAAGTACATGGAGCAATTCACAGAGCGCGCGGCCGCGCTGAGCAGGGAGGATTTCGCTGCGGATCTAGTCGCGGACCTGGCATGGTGGCAGGTCATCACGATGGTAATGCTGGATCTCAAGACCAGTAATGTCAGCGGCATTCTTGCGCACCCCCTCATGGAGGCACGGATCCGGCGCGCCAGCAACCGCACACCGCGGGCAGCGATCTGGGCCCACCTGCAGATGCACACCAAGACAGACTGCCCAGAGGTGAAGTATGCCAAACGGTACGAGCCGCTCCTGTTTTCGAAGGATGCCGAATCGGTCTGGTCGATCGACGAGAAACTCGCGACCGAGGAGGCGCCTGACCTCGTCGAGGCCCTGGAACGCTACCGTGGCTATACGCCGGATCAAGGCGCGGTGATCAAGCGCTATGAGTTCACCACCTTCCACCAGTCGTACAGTTACGAGGATTTCGTCGAGGGCATCAAACCCGTCATGTCCGAGGAAGTGGCGGAGACATTGGCCTATGAAGTCAAGCCGGGCATCTTCAAAACCATGGTGCAGCGAGCCCTAGCAGACCCCAACCACGACTACGCACTCCTCATTGACGAGATCAATCGCGGCAACGTTGCCAACATCTTCGGGGAGCTGATCACGCTCATCGAAGATGATAAGCGCCAAGGCACCCCGAATGAGCTACGCGCCCGCTTACCCTACTCGCGTGAGGAATTCGCTGTGCCGAAGAACCTGTACATCATCGGAGCAATGAATACCGCGGATCGCAGCGTCGAGGCGCTGGATACCGCCCTGCGCCGACGGTTCGCATTCGTTGCCATCCCGCCGCAACCGGAATTCATTAAGCAACCGGCGAATCTGGATGTGGATCTCCGGAAACTTCTCGGCGTGATCAACGCGCGGATCGAGAAGCTCTTGGACAAGGATCACTGCATCGGCCACTCGTACTTCATGGGCATAGCCGCAAGCAGCGACCCTCTGGCCGAGTTGCGGAATGTCTTCGCGACGAAGATCCTGCCGCTGATGGAGGAGTACTTCTATGGCGATCCAGCCAAGATCGGCATGGTCCTGGGTGAACGGTTCGTATCGCGCAAAGACGAGGCCATCGAATGGGCAGAGGGTGATTGGGGAATGGACGAGTTCGAGGAGCGCCATGTGTACACCTTGCAGGATCCCAGGACAATGAAGGACGGGGACTTCCGCGCCGTCTATGAGTGACGTCATCCAAGTGTTCGAGCACACCACGCTCCCGGTGGGAGGGCAGTTCACGTCCACCCGCTTTGCCCGCCTCGTGCAATACAACGAACGTCACGGGAACCGCTTCTTTGACGTCGGTCACAACCGTATCCATTTCCGGAACTGTGTCGGCGTCATCCAGGTCGGCAATCTGACCATTGAGATCCTGCCCAAGGCCGACAAGACGCCGGATTCGCCCGCTCAGAAGCGGAAATGGCAGCGTGCTCTGGTCGAGATGCTGCGACAGTCAGGCTTCATTCGATTGGCCTCGGTGTCAGACGCCAGACTGAGGCTGCGCGCATCCTCGCTACTGGACATCTACTTCGAGTCATTTCTAGCGGAGGTCGAGGATCTCGTGCACCACGGACTGGTCCGAAAGTATCGCCAGACCCGCGGGAATCTCCCTGCCCTGAAGGGGCGCATCCTCTTTCAACAGCATCTCTCCCAGAACCTCGTCCACCGGGAACGGTTCTTCACTGAGCACGTATTCTATGACCGCAACAACCGGTTCAACCAGGTCCTGCGCGTCGCCTTGGATGTGCTTGCTCGGGTGTCCGCCAACCCTCACCTGGTTGCCCTCGCACGCAGCCTCTCGATGACCTTCCAAGACGTGGATGACATTGCTGTGAGCGAACGGACTTTCACCCGGCTTCCTCACACGCGAAACACGGAACGCTACCGCCGGGCGCTGCAACTCGCCCGCCTGATCATCTTGAACTACAGCCCGGACGTTCGAAGCGGCAGAGAGGATGTCCTGGCGATCCTGTTCGACATGAACTGCCTGTTTGAACGCTTTATCTATGCCCAACTGAAAAGAGCGGAGGCGAGGCAGCCCTCACACAAGATCACATTCAAAGCCCAGGTGTCCCGCCGTTTCTGGATGGCGGAACGTATGCAGATGTCGGTCCGTCCGGACATCATTGCTCAGCTCAGCATTGGCTCCGTACATGAGAGGATTGTCCTGGACACGAAATGGAAGATTCCGGGCGGCGGCAGGTCCGGTGATTCCGATCTGCACCAGATGCACTCGTACAACGTCCAGCTCGGAGCTCAGCGCAGTATTCTCCTCTACCCACGGGTGTCGGCACAGCGCGATGTCGAAGGAACGTTTGCCCAGGCCGCCCCCCCGCTGGAGGCGTTTGCCCACTACTGCGGCATGATGTTTGTTGAGCTCTTCGATGGCGAGAAACTGCGCCGCGATCTCGGCGACGATCTCATCACGAGACTCGCCGCTCACGCCTGAGGCGGATTGGGATCAATGACCTTAGGCTCAGTCAACAAATCAAGCAGGGCCAGGCCTCGGCTATTGACTGAGGAATATTGATTGGATCTGGAGCGGACAATCCCTGCGGAACCGAGACGGTTTCCCTAATCAACTGGGCGCCTGCGTGTTGTGGCTAAGAATGTACCGGGACGTTTTCAGTAAACAGCCCGCAGGCGGCGCCTTGGTTTCTGAATATCGCGGGGTAGGGGAGGGAAGTTAGTTTTTGGTTATCCCCGAGGGGTGCGCAACCATCACGGCATAATTAGGGAAAGCTTCAGGGCAACACCATGACCATTGACTGATCAACTCCGGTCGACCTGCCAGCCTCTCATCCACTCCGATCTTCTCATGAAGCTGCTTTGTTCGCCCATTTGACCTCTCTACCACATAAGCTAAACCCATCCTCCTTGACAAGCACCGTTATTCAAAGTCTTCGTCGGGCTGTCTAAATTCTTTGCAAATATGTCTCTTGCCAGATTTTGTGATAAAGCATGCGGTAATTAATCTCAATAACCTTGTAAGTCCATAGTCAAGCTGCGCGATCCATACTTGCACTTTCTTCCTTATATGCTGTACAATGCGTTATTGAACCCGAAATCGGCGAGTAAGGTTGCAAAAAACATTTTAGCAACCGAAAACAAGCCTCCATCCTTGTAGCAGATGTGATGGAAAGGATCTGTAGTCCGAAAAGGCACGCAGATGGCGTATATACACAGACTGCTCCCTTGATCTTTGTGAAACAAGGTTTTCAGCTCGCTCGCTATGTACAGACTGGTTGAAATTCATTG
>JAPLCX010000060.1 GCA_026392035.1 Candidatus Auribacterota bacterium
GGCGGATGCGGGAGAGGTCGTAGTTGTATGCGTCCATGAAGTGCATCCCGCCCACCATCATGGTGCGGAATGTCCTCGCGTTCTTCGCCCTCCCCACCTTCTTGTCGAGCATCCCGTTCAGGGTGTGGAGGTACTTCGTGAAGGAGAGGCCGCGCGGGGCCCGGTCCTCGTGGTAGTGCCTCCGGAGCGAGTTCCACGCCCTCATCTTCGCGAACGTCTTGAAGCGCGACTTCGCCGTCTTCCCCGCGAGGCGATTCATGTCCGTCACCAGCCCCTCGACGTCGATGAAGCGCGACATCGGGATCGCCTTCCCCTCGTCGTCGATGACGAGGTAGGTGCAGAGGGTGCAGTGGGGGTGGCAGGTGAGGTTCGTGATCTCCTCGCCGCGCAGCGCCCCGATGAACTTCGAGAAGGGGCTCACGAAGGAGAGGGGGTAGAAGTCGCTGCGCTTCACGATCCCGGTCTGCCGCTCGAGGCCGAGCATAACGTCCGGGAGGGTGATCCGCTTCTCCATCCGCTCCGCGTGCGAGATGCGCCCCGTGAAGCAGACCGGCTGAAAGCTGATGGCCGCGATCACGTCCGCGTTCGCGATGGCGAAGCGGAGGATGTCGCCCACCGCCCCGTCGTTCACCCCGCGCACGATCGTGCAGACGAGGGCGATCTTCATATCCGCCCTGCGGATGTTCTCGATCGCCTTTATCTTGACGTCGAGGAGCGGCTTCCCGCGCGTGACCTTATAGATCGCGTCGTCGAGGCCGTCGAACTGCAGGTAGATGGTGTGGAGCCCCGCCTCCTTCGCCCGCATCGCGAAGTCGGGGTCGTTGAAGGAGATGCCGTTCGACGCGATCTGGATGTGGGAAAACCCCATCCGGCCCGCGAGCTTCATGATCTCGTGGAACTGCGGGTGCAGGGTGGGCTCGCCGCCCGAGAACTGGATGATCCTCCCCGCCACCGGGCGCTCGTTCCGATAGGTCTGGAGCATCGCCGCGACCTGGTCGAGCGACGGCTCGTAGACGTAGCCGGTCACGTTGGCGTTGGCGAAGCAGATCGGACAGGTGAGGTTGCAGCGGTTGGTGAGGTCGATATTCCCCATGACGGTATGGTTCAGGTGCATGCCGCAGAGGCCGCAGCTCGAGGGGCAATTCACCTCTCCCGTGACGTTGGGGTTGCTCACGCCGTAGCCGGTGTCAAAGGTCCAGCGCTCATTCCTCAGGTAGAGATCGACATCACCCCAGTAAATATCCCTGCACTCGCCGTGTTCGGGACAGGTCTTTCGCATCATGACCTTGCCATTTTCCTCATACAGCTCCGCGGGGATGACCTTGAGGCACTGCGGGCAGAGCGACTGGATCGTTTTCGGCAGCCCTCTCTTCAATGGCTCCCTGGGATATCCTGCAAGCGTCTGGTCTCTTTCCTGGGTATCAATAGAATACGCTAAAGATGGCGTCCTCACACCAACCCTCCTTTTCTTGACTCCTTAAGGGGTGTAATATTAGCTTAGTATATGCTCAAAAATCAAGTTTAAACGGCCTTTTGGAGTAATGGGACAGTTATAGGGGGGCAAATGTGATATTACTGTGGTGTAGGGGCACGATTCCCGTCTGGAGCCGGGCAGGTATAGCGCTTGCCCGTAAGGGCCCGGGTTCGATAAAACTTGTCCTGAGCGGAGCCGAAGGATCGAACCACTACAGATTTATACCTCCCATAACTGGTGTGTCCCCGGTGTTCGCGCGAGATGCGGATCGTCGCGCTGATCGACGACCGGGCGGTGATCGAGCGCATCCTGCGCCATCTCGGCCTGCAGGGTAACTGGGGTCAAACCTGAGCAGTGGATTTCAGAGCGATGACGCAACCTTGTCGAAGCGCTTCTTCAATAGTTTATCACGCTCAAAATTATCTTGAAATCTCTTGCGGCTCTTGTACATCCCGCTCACGCATATTCCCCCCAATTGTTCTCCTATTGCCCTCAGGCTCTTTTCCCTTACACCGAATCGGCAACTGAGTTCTATAAGCATTAGCCGCGCCTCTCTGTGTCTTGCTCTCTTCTTCACTATATCTGCTGGCTTTAGACTATATTCGTCTGCTACTTTCTGCGCTATCTCAGCAACTGTGTGACTCGCCAATAGTTCTCCCAACCTGCTGAATTCCTTGTCCTCTTGCTTGCCTTCAATGAAGTGTTCATAAATCCACTCTATGAATTTAGGAGTGCCCAAGACAATCCCGGCCTTCCTTGCTTGAAGCGGACTTCTGATAGCTTCTTTCAGCCCGTCCAGAACAAATCTCTGGTAAAGCTTTGGGCCTTCTTTGGCCCCTCCCCCTATCATGCCCAGGATCATATCCTGATGAAGAAAGATCGGCGCCTTCTTCTTCCCTATATAAGCCGGGTAACTGCTCCATGGATACCTGTTCAAAAGCCCGACTTTTTCCCCTAACGGGATATCCTTCAGCTTCTTGAGCCTGACAGGATTCAGGTGCAGGTAACGACTCAACTCCAGTAGATATGCGTCCGCATCCACCAGAATAGCTTTGTATCTTCCCTGAAAAAGGTGGCCCGAGCGTCGATGTCGCCGATTGAAATAGACGGTATATGAGGTGTTGAACCGCTGCATGAAGCGGCTCAGATTAGCCAGAGGCGTATTCAATAAAAAGTGGAAGTGATTGCTCATCATACAGTAGCAATGCACTTCCACCTGAAATGCCCAGCAGCTTTCTTCCAGGATATCTAAAAATCTTCCCCGATCATGATCATCGCGAAAGATCGACGTTCGTTCATTACCTCTACTGGTAACATGGTACCATGCATCGGAAAATTGCACTCGCAGTGACCTGGCCATGATGAATGTTATGACAACTATACCTTCTTTTCAACAATAATGTCCACTGCTCAGGTTTGACCCCCTTTATGTCTAAACGGGGAGATGGAGATTTAAAATTATCCGGATTTGATTGCGCAGCATTTTTTATATTTCTTGCCGCTGCCGCAAGAGCATAGTTCATTTGGATATATTTTTCTGGCTTCATTTCTGACTGGTTCCGATTTGGGTATGGGAGGGGCAAGTTGTTGAAATCCAACAGAAGGAGCCCGATATACAAACTGTGTTTGACCATTCCTATTTGTTATTGCAAAATCACCATAACCAATTATATCCATGCCTATTAATACATCCGCCCCGCCGCTTATCTCTCCTTGAGTGACTTTCACAAAAGGGCTCATGACGGATTTTTGTGATGCTTATACCAGTCAGAACGAACACAATTCGCCACAAACGGCCTTATTTTTCGCATAAATCACGTTGTTTGCTTTTGTCCAGTATCTCCCAAGATAATAGGAGATTGGTTTTTCATCTTTCACAAAATTCCGTCATGAGCCCACAAAAGTAAAAGCGACTTTATTTGGCAAACCGATATTAACGATATATTGAAACCTTCTATCTTTTCCTCCACCGTGACATACATCAACAACCCCTATTGGTTGTAAGCCTAGAGCAGTAACAACTGCACTTGAAATGACCGAATTCGTAGCCCCGGTATCCCAAATAGCTTGATATGGGGTATGTTCTGGATGTTGGTCTGTGGATATTGTTCGGGGATCAAATGCTTTGGCAATCAATACGGGGCTGGATAATACTCTAGCGCGCCTCGGATAACTCGCACTAAAGCATTTTACTTCCATTGGCATCTCAATGGCTACACATATATTATTCTTGAATTATAAGTCTGAGTATATTCTTCATCGCCCGGGGTACATTTCTGGACTAAGAAAGTTCCAATGGCATGTTGCTTGGCCGTTTCTTTAACTGCCGCTTCTTCGGAATCATAATCACCGATAACGGCACAATTCTTAATAACAATTACTCTGCCGTTATATTTATCCACTAATTCCCTTTGGTGATCAATGTAGTATTGGAACTCTTTTTCCAAATCCGTCTTCATGTTTCCCCCGCCAGTTTTCCCAGAAACTATTCTCCATATAAAGTGTAGCATATGTCAACCCCTTTTTCGCGTTTATTCGCTCTTATTTTATATGATCTACATAACGACATAACTGTGACAATTTCTATTACCCTAAAGCCAATCATTACTTGGTGAAATTCAAAAAATTCAAACTGGCCCACTACCGAAAACCCTCTATCGTTTACTCACCCGGAAGCTTATGATAAGCTACTCGTTATTCATGAAAATGATGCTCCTGCTGTTTTTGGTCATAATGCTGTTTATCACAGGCTGTGCGGTCTACACACCCCGACCTACAGCTCATAAAATGCCTATATATCAGAGCGCCTCGATCGAGCGGCTCCTGAAGCGCCTCTCCACCGGCTCATCAACTGTCACCAACATCAAAGCCGATTTCTCGGCATCGATAACCGACCTCAAGAACATCACCACGCAGTCCTGCAGCGGCATACTGGCCATGGCGAAGCCCGACAAGCTCAGGATGAGAGGGAGCAAGGCCATGCTTCCGACGCTGTTTGATCTCCTCTACGATGGAAACCAGCTCACGCTCTTTGTCCCACGCGACAAAACAGTGTATCGGTCTGCGCGCAACGCCGAGAGCATTCGGCGGGGGCTGACCGGCGTGAGCTTCTTCACGGATATCTTTTTTGGCAATGAGGGTGAGCAGGGAAGCCTCCATTTTCTTGAAACCTCGACCTCTCAGTACACGGTCTACTCGGTTGTCCTGCTCAAGGGGAATCCCAGGCTATTAAAAAAAGTGTATTTTGAGAGAGCGAACCTTTTCCCTGTACGCTACCAGTATTTTGATGGCGAGGGAACGCTCACATGCGATATCAGATGCAGCGATTTTTTTGTGCCCCTGGCCGGAGCAGAAGCCATCCCACGGGAGATCGCACTCGAGGCCCCGCCGGGAGAGAACAAAATCGTGCTGACGCTCACGGATGTCCGGCTCAACAGCCATTTGAATCCTGAGCTGTTTACCTTCGCCATGCCTGCTGACGCCAACGTGCGTCCGCTCGAGGAGTACGCGCGATGACGAGCTTTGTCTGGGCCAATGTGCGCCACCGCAAGACCAGGAGCCTTCTCTGCGTCGTGGCCGTGGGCATCGGCATCGCACTCCTGCTCGTCCTCAGCGGCCTCTGCCGCGGCATGATCGCTGAATCGGCCCAGAGGATGAGGAACACGGGGGCGAGCATCATCGTCCAGCCGCGCAGCGCCTCGGGACTCCTCGCGTTCAAGGGGAGCAGCCTGCCGGTCAGGTATGGCCCCGAGCTCGCGCAGATTCCCGGCGTCACTGCCGCATGCCCGGTGCTCACCTGGACGACCACGATCGAAAAGGTCATCTACGTGATCTACGGGGTGGACCTGAAGAGCTACGAAGCGGTCGGCGGACGGCTCCAGCTCGTCGAGGGCCGGCCATGGAGAGACACGCACGAGCTCCTCCTGGATACGAGGCTCGCGGGCGCCAATGGTTACAAGGTCGGGGACAAAATACCGCTCCTCGGCGCGCACTTCACCGTCGCCGGCATTTTCAAGAGCGGGGTGGGCGCACGGGTCTATGTCCCGATCGAGACGCTCCAGACGTCGCTGCACCTTGAGGGGATGTGCTCGCTCTTTTTTCTGAAAACGAACACGGGCGAGGCGCACATCGTCACAGACACCGCCGGGCAAATCGAACGCCGGTTTCCCGCGCTGAGGGCGAATGCCCTCGACCGCTACGAGGACGTCATGGTGAACGAGGTGACGGGTCTCAATGAATTCTTCGGCGTCATCACCTCGACGGCGCTCGTCATCAGCTTCCTCGTCATCCTCCTCACCATGTACACCACGATCATCGAGAGGACCCGCGAAATCGGCATCCTCCGCTCGCTGGGCGCGACGAAGGCGTATATCATCCGCATGGTCATCAAGGAATCCGTCCTCCTCTGCGCCATGGGCGTCGTTGCGGGTTCGGCGTTCACCTCGCTCGCGCGCTTCTGGATTGCGGCCTACCACCCGCTGCTCACCATGGAGATCACCGCCGCCGGTTTTTTGCGCGCCGCTGCACTGGGCGTGGCGGGCGGCGTACTCGGGGCGCTTTATCCCGGCTTCAGGGCGGCCCGCATTGATCCCGTAGAGGCATTGACGTATGAATAGCGCGATTCCCCAGGATTTTATATCGGTAGCCGGCCTCTGCAAGATATACCACACCGGAGGTGAAGACGTTCACGCGCTGGACAATGTCTCCCTGGGCGTGAAGAGGGGCGAGTTCCTCTCAATCGTCGGGCCATCGGGGTGCGGGAAATCGACCCTCCTCTACGTGCTCGGCGGCCTCACCACCCCCAGCACGGGGTCGGTCCGGATCGGGGGGAAAGAGATCTGCGACCTCTCGGATGCTTCGATCTCCCACCTCAGGGGGGTACTGACCGGCTTTGTGTTCCAGCGTTTCAATCTCCTGCCCACGCTCACAATCTATGAGAACATCGCCCTCGCCCAGAAAATCAGGGGGACAGGGGTGCAGGGGAAGGAGCACATTGGCGAAATGCTCGAACGGGTGGGTCTGGGCGGCAAGAAGGGCCGGAGGCCATCTGAACTCTCGATGGGAGAGCAGCAGCGCGCGGCGATCGCCCGCGCCGTGGTGCACCGCCCCGCGATCCTCCTTGCCGATGAGCCCACCGGGAACCTCGACTCCGCCAACTCGGAGGCGATCATCAATCTCTTCATCGAGATGCACCGCGAACTCCGGCAGACAATCCTGCTTGTGACACACAACAGCGACATCGCCAGCGTAGCAGGCAGGGTGGTCCGGATGAGGGATGGGAGGATCGAATAGCGATCAATATTCCACCACGGACTTGCCTGCCGGCAGGCAGGGGCACGGAGAGCACGGAGACTTTTAAAACAGTAACAACAGTTTCTAGTGTCTTGTCACGGAAATTCCTAGCATATGTCTGTCATCGCGAGCGAAAGCGAAGCGATCTCAACATATTGGCAATCATGAGATTGCTTCGTCGCTACGCTCCTCGCAATGACAGGACTTTTGAATGCTACTTCCGAGGTGGTTAAATTTAATCCGCTTAATCTGGGTAATCCGCGGTTTGTCTTTTGAACATCAGCCTTCGTAGCGAGGAATAATCATGCAGAGTTGCTCCATTTTATGAATACTTCTTCCCGCAACATATCGGCGGTGCGCTGGTTTGTCGGCTTCGCGATCTTCATCGCCATACTCTGCCTCGCCCTTCTCTGGGCCCGCTCCGCCGGCAGGCGATCCCTCACTCATCTGATTTTTTTCATCATCTACGTGAGTTGCGCGTGCCAGTTCTGCCCCCTCAATATTATCTGGATATTCATCTGGATCGCGCGTGAGTACAACCCCTTTCTCATCGCCCTGCTCGGCTCCCTGGCAACGTGTGTGGCGAATCTCCACGACTACTACATACTCAACTCCCTCATGAGATGGGACCGGCTGGGGAGAGCAAAGGATTCCCACTGGTACAAGCGGTGGGCGGAATGGTTCTCGCGGTGTCCATTCTGGACGCTGGTCGTCGCCAACTTTCTCCCCCTCCCCATTGACGTGCCGCGCCTGCTCGCGATCTCAACCGGCTACAGCCGTATTCCCTTCACCGCCGCGACCCTCGTGGGGCGCTATCCGCGCTACCTGATTTTGACAATTTATGGGTACCAGTGCAAACCCTCCATCCGCACCATTGTGATCATCTTGATCGTCACCGCGGTGATACCTCTGACCATTAAACTAGTTCAGAAGCTGATCAATAAACCAGGCCGCACAAAAAGGGAGAACACCTGATATGCGCAGGAACCTTGTGCTCGTGCTCCTGATTGTTGCCGCCGGAGCCGGCATTCCCTGGCCCGCATCAGATGCCGCAGACCTGGATACGGCGGGCATACTCAAAAAAATGGAGGAGGCCGGCACACGCTTCACCACGCTCCAGGCTGACTTCCGCCAGGAGCGGATCTACTCCCTTTTCGACGAGAAGAGGGAATCCTCGGGGACGATTTTTTACAAGAAGCCTAGCGCAATGCTCTGGAAATACAATCCCCCGGATAACACAATGATCTATCTCAAGGAGAGGCGCGCCCTTATGTACCTCCCCGATATCAAACAGGCTCAAAAAATATCCCTGGCACAGGACAGGAAGACGGAAACGCTCCTCATCGGATTCGGCAATACCGCCGAGGAGATCAGGCGCAACTTCACTGTCGTGTCGTCGCCCGGGGGAAAAGGCCGCTACACGCTTGACCTCACTCCCAAAACTGATGAGCTCGCCTCGCACTTCCAGCGGCTGCGGCTGGTCATTGACGGGGAGCGCTGGCTCCCTGTCCGCAGCGAGAGGTTCGAACGGGGCGGCGACAGGACAGTCTTCACCTTTTCGAATTTCAAGGTGGGGGTGACGCTGAAAGACGAGCTCTTCGATTTCAAGGTCCCAGCGGGAGTGGAGGTGGTGGAATACTAAAGGCAAAAGGTAAAAGTAAAAAGTCAAAACCATAATCCAAAATTCAAAACTTAATATAATTTTAAGTTTTAAGTTGTGGCTTTGACTTTTTCGTTTTTACTTTTGACTTATAGCCGGGGTATGAGACATCATCCGCGCCTAGACTTCCTGTACTGCCTCGCCTGGTGCATGAACGCCTCGAGACGGGTGATATCATTCACCCCCTCCTGGCCGTCATAGGTCATATTCAACCAGGGGATATCCCTGAACTGTTCGCGCACCTTGCCCGAAATGGCGGTGGCAACCATGCCGGGCATGCAGGTGAACGGCATCGCGTTCACGATCCCCGACGCGCCCTTGTTGATATAGTCAATCGCCTTCCCGATGCTGAGAATCGCCTCGCCTCCAAAAGAAAAATGCATATACGGCGCGCTGTGCCTGAGGATTTCTTCGATCTCCGCTTCATGAGGGTTGCGCAGCACCCCCCCGAATATCTTCAGCATCCGCTCTTCATCCACCTGCTGCACCCTGTCCGTTATGTACCCCTTGATAAAATCCACGTACCTCCCCGCCGAGAGGCTCTCTTCAAAACGCCGATTATTTGTATAGAACACCCACTCGGTCACCGGGGCGACCCACGCCTCTCCGCCGAGGCTCTCGATGAGATGGACCAGGTTATTGTTCGTGAACCGGTTGCTCCTGAGGTATATCTCCCCCACCACGCCGATGACCGGTTTACATCCCCTCTCCCAGTCAATCCTTACCTCCCTGAAGAGATCGCGCACCTTCTCGAGCGCGGTAAACACATGGTCTCCGCCCCGCTCCAGCCCTCTCACCACGAGCTTCAGCGACTCGTCGAAGGCGCGGTCGGTTTCACCGGGGACCGCCTCGTGGGGTCGGTATTCCCGCGCGAGCTTTTCCAGGAAATCAATGGCGAGGAGGCCGCGCCAGGCGAGCCGGCGGAAGCTGCTTCCCACCTCTCCGAACTGCGACGAGTACGAGTCGCTTGAATCGGGGGAGACGATCGGGACATCCTTGAAGCCGAGGTCATCCAGGATCATCCGGTGCATCTGCGCGTACTGGCCGAACCGGCACGGCCCCAAGGCGGTGGGCATGAAGAACGCCGCCGTCCGATGATCGAAGCCCGGCTCGAATAGTTTCTTCAGCATGTCACCGGTGGTGGCGATGAACGGCAGGCACTCCCTCCCCGACGCGAATTGCCTCCCGATCTCTATCGTGCGGTCATCGGATCCCGGCAGCGGCTCGGACGGAATGCCGCACGCCCGCATCGCGGCGCTGAAGCCGTGCGCGTGCAGGGCCATCAGGGGCACATAGAGCGTGCGCTTCGTTTTCGAGAACACCTTGCGGAACCTCCACTCGCGGGCCGTGGGGACCGGGCGGCTGTTGGAGAGGCTGTCGAGAAACGCCTCGCACCTGGTGATCACCCCCGCATCGGCGCTGTGCTCGTCAATCTCGAGCTGCAGGTACGGCTTCCCCTCCATTTTCCTCCTGAAGAAATGCTCGATGAACGAGTCGGGGCCGCATTTGAAGTTCGTGATGTAGATCGCGTGGAGCCGCGGGTCATCCCTCACGACCTGGGCCGAGCTCAGGATCCTCTGGCCGTAGCGCCAGTACATATTGGGGAACTGATCGTAGATGTCGACGCGCTCCAGATTGAGGTAATCTTGTGGTATGGGGAGGACGCCGAGATCGCGGAGCTTCTTCGGCAGGTTGAGGTTGATCCCCGCATCGTAATTATTGTACGGGCGTCCCAGGATCACCATTGCCCTCTGATCTTCCCTCAGCCCTTCCAGCACCCTCCCTCCATTCTCCTTGAGCGAACGATAGAACCGCGCCTGCGCCTCCTCTGCAGCCCTGAGGGCGTTTCTGATCTCTCTCGTACCGAGTCCAATCCGATGCCCCATCCTGATCAGGGATGTTTCGATCGCCGCGCGGCCCCTCAGGTAGTGGAGCGGCGGCTGGAGCACCTTCACGGAGGCCCTCTCAAGATCGAGCGTCGCGCCCAGGATGTAGGGGATCGCCTGCACCAGGGGGCAGCAGTAGCTCTGCGGGATGCGGGGGTTGATCCGGCTCATGTTGATGATACTCGGGAGGAAGAGGTAATCGAGCTTCTCCTCCAGGAGGCTCAGGGCATGCCCGTGGACGATCTTGATCGGGAAGCAGGTCTCGGTCACCACCTTCTCGACGGAGGAGCGGATGATGCGCGGCGTGGTGGTCTCTGAGAGAACCACCTCGAAGCCCAGGCTCCTGAAGAATTCCCTCCAGTAGGGGAAGAACTCATACATGTAGAGCATGCGCGGTATGCCGACCCTGCCGCGAGATTCTCCCCGCGGGGGGTAGCGTCTCAGCCCGTCGAGATCCTTCTGGGTCTCGCCCGGTTTCGCGTCGAGCAGGAGACGCTCCCTCTCAGCGAAGTGATCGGTGATATCGCGCGCGCGCGCTTTTTCACTGATCTCGTACTTCTCGCACCGCGCCCCGTAGTAGAGCGGGCGTTCGTCGCCGAATTTGACCTTCCGGATCTCGCAGAGGTTATCACACCCCGGGCAGGTGAACGAGGATGACTCAGATGTCCGGTGGGACAGGTCGAAACCGTGGAACCTCTTGCCGCCGGCGCCCCGGCACTCCCTCATCGCGAGGAGCGCCACTCCGATCGCGCCGGTGACGTCGTGGTGCGGGGGAACCGTGACCTTCTTGCCGGTGACCTTCTCAAACGCGGCAACCACGCCATTGTTCCAGGCGACCCCGCCCTGGAAGAAAATAGTATCCCCCACCCGCCGGTCACCCACCACCTTGTTGAGGTAGTTGTGCACGATGGAATACGCGAGTCCGGCGACGAGGTTTTTCTTGTTCAATCCCTTCTGCTGATGCGCAACCAGGTCGGATTCCATGAAGACCGTGCAGCGGTCGCCGAACCGGCCGGGATTATCAGCCTGCAGCGCGAGCCGGCCGAACTCCTCCTCGATCCGGATATCCAGCTTCTCCGCCTGCTCCTCGAGGAACGAGCCGGTGCCCGCCGCGCATACCTTGTTCATTTCGAAATCAACGACGGTGCCATTCGCGATGCTGATGTATTTCGAATCCTGCCCCCCAATCTCGAATATCGTGTCAACATTCGGGTCGATATGGATGGCGGCCGTCGCCTGGGAGGTGATTTCGTTGCGCACCATGTCAGCCCCGACGTAATCCCCCGTCAGGTAACGTCCCGAACCCGTGGTTCCCACCCCGCACACTCGCACGCGGCTGCCGACCTCTTCGCCCACCTCTTTCAATCCCCGCTTCACCGCCTCGAGCGGCCGGCCTGCGGTCGGAAGGTATCGCCGCGCGATGACATTCCCCTGCCGGTCAATCACCACGACATTTGTGCTCAATGAACCAATGTCGATGCCCACGTATGCCTCGAGCGGCTCGGTGGGGTTCGAAGGGATCGGCGTGAGGGCGAGGTGGTCTGCCTCAGCGTACCTTGTAAAACTCAACACCTCCAGCCCCTGATTCTCAGGGCGCTGCGTGCGGAGATACTCCCCTATCGCCTCAAGCCCCCTGAACTTTCCTGTATTCGCGAGGCCGTGCTCAACGGCGTAGATGGCGGCGCCGATTGCCCCCATCGTCGCGTGGTTGCGCGGGATAATCAGCTCTCCCGGGAGGAGGCCGAGCACATCCTCAAACGCCTTGACCACCCCCGCGTTCGCCGCGACGCCACCCTGGAAAACAACGGGAGGCACGAATTTTCTCCCCTTGCCGACATTGCTCTTGAAGCTGCGCGCGACCGCATAGCAGAGCCCCGCGACAATGTCGTAGTCCGGCGTGCCGATCTGCTGGAGATGGATCATGTCCGATTTAGCGAAGACCGAACAGCGCCCGGCGATGCGCGGGGGCCTTTTCGACCTGAGGGCGTATTCGCCGAACTCCTTCTCAATGACGAGCCCCATGCGGCTCGCCTGCTGGTCGAGGAACGAGCCGGTTCCCGCGGCGCAGATGGTGTTCATCGAAAAGTCCTCGATGATCCCCTTCCCGGATGAAGAATCCCCGTGCATGAAGATCAATTTGGAATCCTCTCCCCCCATCTCGATGATTGTCCTCGCCCCCGGACAGAGCGCAGCGGCAGCTCTGCTTTGAGCAATGATCTCATTGACAAAATCCGCGCCAATAATTGAACAGATGAGCTTCCCCCCTGATCCTGTCACGGCGATCGCGTGAATTGTCTCAAGTGGTATCTCTCCGAGCAGGTCGCCGAGGAGCTTGCCCACGGTGGATATCGGATGCCCCCTGTGCCTGACGTAGTAGTCCTTCACAAGCGTGCCCGAGGAATCCAGGAGCGCCATCTTGACGCTCACCGAACCCACGTCTATGCCCACAGACAATGTCCGTGTATCCGTATCATCAGCTTTTGCAATCATCTCAGCTGCCTTATTTCGCTATCGCATAAATTGTGTCGTCTCAGCCAGGCCGTAGTTGAGGCTTCCCATGCGGTAGCCCTCGATATCAAGAGAGATAGAGATAAACCCAAGGCCTTTAAGTTTCCGTACGATCTCGCACCTCAACTGTTTCCCGTGGAATCGGCCAAGCTGTGCCTTGTCAACCTCGATCCTCGCTCCCCGCCCCGCGTATCGCACGCGCACATTTCTGAATCCTTTGCCCCTCAGAAATGCCTCGGCGTTTTCCACTCGCCTCAGCTTCTCCACACGTATCCGCTCCCCATAGGGGAACCGCGAAGCCAGGCAGGCCATCGCCTCGCGACGCCAGCCCGGAAGCCCAAGTTGCCTGGAGAGACGCCGCACATCTTTCTTTGTGAATCCGGCGAGCCTCAGGGGGCTCACCGCACCCATTTCGCTCACCGCTCTCTCTCCCGGCCGGTAGTCATTCAAATCATCCATGTGTGAGGCAATAGCCACATGTGCGATTTCCCCTTGTTGAGCCAGCGCACCAAGCTTCTTGAGCAACCCCAGCTTGCACCAGTAGCACCTCTCAGGCGAGTTTTGGACAAACCGCTCGTCAGTTAATGCATCAGATTTAATCATCCGATGCCTCACCCTGAGCTGGCGCGCTGTCTTTTTCGCGATTTCCAGCTCCGCGTGAGGATAGATCGCTGACATCGCCGTGACCGCGAGGACATTCTCCCCCAGAATATCCGACGCCACCTTCAACAGGAGCGTGCTGTCCACACCGCCTGAGTATGCGACGATGAGGCTGCCGTATGATTTGACCAGCTTTTTAAGCCGCTCGTATTTTCGCAAAAGGGCACTCATGGTGGCACCGCACGCAATCGGCGAATCGGGGCGAATGAGTTGGCGATACGTGGGGGCATCAAGAGGGTTCGATCAACTCAGGCCATCGCTGATCTGAACCTTCCAGCCTGCCGGGGTGAGAAAATGCTCCCAGCTCGAGCAGGTATTCCTCTTGAACGCGATGTGATTGAACGGCGACCATCGCGGCTTTTTTGGCATCTTGATCAAGCCCATGCCGGAGACCTCAACCGTCTTCTCTCCCTTTCTGAGATTGCACTCCACGCAACTGCACACGATGTTTGTCCAGGTCGTGGCCCCGCCCAGGCGCCTTGGCAACACATGATCGAGGTTGAGCTCATTCTCCTTGAAGAACCTTCCGCAGTACTGGCACGTATTCCTGTCCCTGAGATACACATTTTTGCGCGTCAGTTTGATTTCCTTCTGAGGCAGTCTATCGTAGTGGTAGAGGAGAATGATCTCCGGGATGCGAATCTTGAGCGATATCGTCCTCACATATGAGGCCCCATCGCCCTCACTCCATTTCATCCCCCCCCACCGCCTGAAATCATATGCGGCGAATGTCCCATTTTCTTTGAACACAACCTGCCCCGCCCCTCTGTATAAGAGAGAGAGTGCCCTCCGCACGCCGCAGATATGCACTGGCTGCCAGAGCCTGTTGAGGACGAGCACATTTTTTGAAGAAATGACAGATTCATCCAACTTCATAACGGAGCAGAAGTTTACCTCAGGCGCAGGAGATTGTCAATAACAGGTAACCGCAGCGCCTGGGGTTTCCTCTATTTCTGTCAAAACAGCTTCACTGTCCTACCACAGAGGACACGGAGATTGACGTGTGACACAGATTCACACAGATAGACACAGATGAACACAGATTATTCAGTGGTAAAAAGATCATCATGCAGTTTGAAAAACTTTCTCAACTAAAAAAGTTTTGCACACTTGTAATACGGAGCCTGCCGGCAGGCAGGGACACTGAGGATAACAACAGTTGAAAGCGTAGGGTTTAAGGCAAGCTGCTGCATTCAGCACGTTATGCTTTAGACTTTACTCTTCACTATTTCCTGCGTTACGCGGGGGCAAAACGGAAGCGGACCACGTCGCCGTCGCGCACCACGTAGTCCCTTCCCTCGATCCGCAGGAGTCCCTTCGCCCGCGCATCGCTCATAGCGCCGAGCCGCTCCAGATCTTTAAACGCAACCACCTCGGCTTTGACGAAGCCCTTTTCCATGTCCGAGTGGATGCGCCCCGCCGCCTGCGGCGCGGCAGTCCCCTGACGCACCGCCCATGCCTGAACAATACCGCTCTCAAGGGTAAAGAAGGTAATCAGGTTCAGGAGCTCGTAGCATTTCCTGATGAATCGGGGCAGCACCCGCTCCGTCATGTTCATCTCTTTGAGGAACTCCGCCGCCTCTTCGTCCGCGAGTTCGGCCAGTGCTACCTCTACCGCGGCGCAGATCGCGATGCTATCCGCACCCATCCCCTTCGCCACGCGGGAGACCTCATCCCCCCAGCGCTTCTCGATATCTGTATGTCGCTCACCCGTGTTCGCGATAATGATGAGCGGTTTGAGCGAGAGGAATCCAAATTCCTTGAGCAGGCCCTCCTCTTCGGCTGAGAGACCTGCCCCCCTCAGCGCTTCGCCCCGTGAGAGGGCGTCGCGAACACGCGAGAGAATGTGAGTCTTCTTTTCATCGCTGGACAATTTTCTCAGCGCCCTCTCCGCCGCCTGGAGGTCCGCCAGGAGCAGCTCGGTCGCAACGATCCCGATCTCCTCTTTCGGGTCGATCCCGGGCAATTGACAGGCGACGTCATCACCGATGAAACAGCGGACCACCTGCGCGATGACCTCTGACACTCTCACGTGGCCGAGGAACTGGTTGCCCAAACCCTGGCCTCGACTCGCTCCCTCGACGAGACCAGCGACATCGATAAAATCGACATGGGCGGGAATGACCTTCTGGGGCTTGACCAACTCCGCGAGGCGAGTGAGCCGGCTGTCAGGGACGGCGACAGAACCTTTATTGGGCTCTATGGTGCAGAACGGGTAATTCTCGTTCGGGGCATGCGCGTGGACCAGGGCGTTAAAAATGGTCGTCTTCCCCACGTTCGGGAGGCCGACTATCCCAATATTCATTATGAGGGCTTTACCTCAACAGCAGGACACGCTGAGCGCTTTGGAGAACCGGGTGGTTCAACGCAAAGGAGCCATGGGCAGCGATGGGACGCCCGGCACAAATACCATTGAACGAACAGCTACAGACGTGCCGGCACCTCTGGGCTATAGACCCTGCGCGTTGGGATCCGAGACACTGTCCGAGTAATGCGGCGGCGCGTTTTCCGCTGCCTGGGTTGTTTGCCTGTCAAGACACCTGAGCAACCTTCCGCTGGCGGGAACATAATCACAGGTTTTTCTTTTAAGGCAATCATCGCATAACTGATTCACCACCCGAGAGACCATGAGCACCTCCGACCGCTATGATAACCTAGTTCAAGGAAAAGTCAAAACGAATTCAGCCGGTAATAGATCAGAAGGTGTGAAAAAATCAGCATTAAGGTTGTCATTGCGAGGACGCCGAGTCCCGCTAAGCGGGGCGAGGCGGACGTGGCAATCTCAACTCTATGGGAGACAACAGATTGCTTCGTCCCGCTTAGCGGGACTCGCAATGATAATTTCTCATATCAGTGTACACGCGCTGAAAATACGATTTTTTCACACCTTCTCAGTTACGGAGGGAATAAAAAGGTTATCCACGGATTTTCACGGATTTTATTGAAAGGAATTTCAGGGGCTTTTGAATCCGTGTTAATCCGTGTCAATCCGTGGATGAAAGAACACTATTTGCATGGATCCGCTGCCCCACGCAACTGAGGCATTACCGTCCGGATCAGCTGAGCGCTGCTCAACGAATACGCGCGCTCAATCCTTGCCCTTCGCTCCGGTGAGCACTTCGTACATCGCGTCGAGTGCCTGGGGGATCACCTTCGTGCCCGCCGTGACGGGCATGAAATTCGTATCCCCGCTCCAACGCGGCACCACATGGACATGCACGTGATCAGCCACTCCCGCCCCGGCGACCGCCCCCAGGTTAATGCCCACGTTGAACCCCTCTGGCCTGAGCGCCCTCTTGAGAAGTGAGATAGAATCGCGTACCAATGCGATCAACCCGGCGAGCTCGCGGTCATCAAGGCCATCAAGATCCGCCACATGCCGGAATGGGGCGATCATCAGGTGCCCTCCATTATAGGGGAAGAGGTTGAGCATGGAGAAACACGTTGCCGTCCTGCCCACAATATGGTTCTTTCTATCGTCGCGCTCCTTCGCCTTATCACAGAATATGCATCCCCCGGGTGCCCCCTGCTCGATGTAGCGCTTCCTCCATGGTGCCCATAGCTGCTTCATCCGGTCTCCTCGCTAGTGGCCGCCGCACGTTCCGCACTGACCGGGCGATGGCCTGCAGGCCGCGCAGCCCCCGCTCCCGGTCGAACTCCTGACCACCGAGCCTGATGTAAAGCCAAAACGAGAAAAAAGCCTGCGCGTACGCTTCGAACCGCATCGTGGACACGCCGCGCCTCTCGCCGGTTCCGTGCTTTTCTGGAGGGTCTCAAAAAGCTCGCCGCACCCCCCGCAGCGGTACTCGTAAATCGGCATCCGCCAGACCTCCCTCGCTCTACCCTTGCTCACCTGTCCTGAAAAATCAATGTCATGCACCCGACGCGTAATTATACTTTAAAAGCGCATGGGGCGTCACTACAATCAACGGTTTTGGATATGGTCCCCTCAAAAATCTTGTATCGAAATAAAAGTGAAAAAAGTATATACTATTCATGCATGGTAATGTGGTACTATTGCGCAAAACGATTTCCATGCGAGAGGGGGATAGTAATGAAAGGACGAGCCGGGAAAAGCGCCATCGCTCTGTTTCTCTGTCTTATTTTTCTCTCTGCACTGCTCTTCATCTTCCTGGAAAGTAAAAAGGTATCCAAAGCTCAATCCCTGACGAGCGCCAATCCTGACGCGCTCGTTGAAATTGTGGATCCCGAGGCGTTTATAGGAGCGATGAATGATTACGAATACGACCTCTACCGCAAAGACGGCGATCGATTCACGTTCGTCCCGCCCCCCGAGCTGGACTACGCCGACCCTGCGTCAATAGACGATGTGACGCTGAACGAGCTCCAGGTCGCTACTGAACCGATACCTGACTCGAGCCGTCAAGTGACCATTACCCTCACCGCAATATGCCCCTGCCCCCCTCCCTGTCCAGCAGGTTGTTCAACCCTCACAACGGGCCGTCCCCTCCTTATTACTTACCAGATCACGCCGGCGACAAAAACTGTCCTCCTCGAAAACGGGGCAACGCAGCTAGTTTATATCCTGCCTTCAAGGGTTGATATGTACGTGGCCGTGCGCACCCCGAGTATGAACCGCGTCTTCCTCAATCGTCTATCTGCGGTGCAACGCAAGTTTTACAGTGAGCCAGTCGTCTTCTTAAGGAACATGGCGATCAATGTTCTCAGCTACCCTCTGCTGGGGATATTGATGCCGGGCAATTTTCCCCCTGGTCCTTATAAAGTTTATGTCGTGATGGTCCCTCCGGGGCAGAAATTGTTTGGGAATCCCTACTACTGGAGCAACTGGATCAGCGACCTTGGGATGGTCGAGTTTAACTACAATTTTGCGCAGACGCAGTAAGCGCCCCCGAGCATGATTGCCATGAGTCAGCAATGACTCACTGTTCAGTGTCCCCTGCGCCAGGTGCTATTCATTTCCTGCGCTCCGCCCATCATCAAAATATTTTGACAGAGACGAGAATTTCCATTACCCTATACAAAAAATAGCACCAGAGGAGCCAGAGATGATTACACCTTCTATAGTCTTTTGCATCGTAACAACGCTCGCCGGACAGACGCCATCGCCCGGCGCGGAAGCCACCGTCCCCGGAGGGACTCCCGCAGTCCACGCTGAATCTCCCTCGATCACGACACCGGCTGCCGGCTTGTCAGCCGCGCCCACAGCCATTCCCGGCGCCCCCCCCGCGGAAGACACAGTCAGCACAACGCTCGAGGAGGCCAAGAAATTGTACCGTGACAAGAAATATGACGATGCGCTGGCCCTTTTCCAGAAAGTCGTCGGCCTTGATCCAGGAAATGCCGCGGCATACAACGGCATGGGCCTGTGCTACCACGCTCAGGGGAAACGCGATCTCGCCATCGACTTATTTCAAAAGTCGGTGGAGCGCGACCCTAACGTAAGCACCGTCTATTACAATCTTGGCCGTGCGTACGGTACAAAACAGCAATTTGATCTCGCGATCATCGCATACCACAAAGCAATCAAGAAGAACCCCGAGTATGGATTCGCGCATTTCGAGCTTGGCAATACGTATTTCCTGAAAAAAGAGTTCACGAAGGCAAAAGAGCACTACGAAAAGGCGGCGAGCATATTCGGCGAGAAAACATACCAGGGAGAGCAGGCCCTCAGCAACGCCATAAAGAGCGAGATGTTCATGCAGCGGATGGGGAAATAGGTCAGGGGCCCCCGCACCGCGTATAAGTTCGCCTCTGAATTTTAACGAAATTAGCACCTGATTAACCTGATTTATACCCGCACCCTAAAGGGTGCGCTACAGAATATCGGGCCAATCAGAGAGATCAGGTGCAAAAAATAAATTGCGCAGTTTGATTTAACGGATAAGCTCGTTACTCAAAACCCCATGCGCTCCAGGCGAAGGAGGTACCCCCTCGCCAGTTTCATCCCCGGATCTGTTTCCAGAGCTTTTTCCAATGATTTCCTTGCGAGATCGTAGCGCCCGCTCACCATGTAGGTGACTCCCAGCGCGCAGTGGATCTTTGCGCAGTCCGGGGCGAGGGCCGCCGCCTTGCGGTACTCATCGAGCGCCATAGTGAACCATTCCATGTACCGGTACGCCATGCCAATTCCGTAATACGCATTCCCGAGGAGGTAGTGGGCTTCAACGCAGGCGGGGTCTGCCTCGATCGCTTTTTGAAAGTGCTGGATTTTGCTGTAGGAGCCCTCAGGCGCCTGTTTCCCCTTGCAGTACTCCTCGAATGCGGCGTCGGAGGATGTGGGGCACTCCGCCAGTTTCACGCGCTCCTTATCACTCAGCCTGAGGCCGAGCAGCTCTGCGGCGGAGGCCGCCATCTCCTCTTCGAGGAACCAGATTCGATCGGCAGGACTCTCAAAGTGCAGTGGCGCGCTGATCAGATCAACCGACGGCCGCATCGCTTGAACATCAGCGCATATCGTATCCCCTGCGAAAGCGTAGCTCCCCACCACCACTACATCAGCCTTGGCCCGGCGGGCAAGCGAAGCGATCTGGGCTTTACTCACCCTCCCTAGCTTTTTTCCAGAGAAGCGGTTTTTAAAGGATGGCACGGTGAACGGATCGAGATAATCCACGTCGAAAAACGCCTTGAGCTTCCTCACCAGCGAATCAGCGAGCTCGTACGCGATCCAGTCGTGGTTCTTCTTCTGCTGCGCGTTGAAGAATTTGAGGATGGCCACCCGGCATTTCTCTCCCGTCGTTGCGAGGGCGTTCGCCGGCGGACGCGCATTTTTGAAAGAGAGGAGGGGGAGATGGTTCTCCAGGGGATCTTCTCGCTGATGAGAGGAAGGGCGTGCTTTGCTGAGATGGGGAAAACGATCAGGAGAGGTATCGCCGGGGGGAGCGCACAACACGACGGAAAGCAGAACCGCGACCCCTATCGCCCCCACTCCGCACCTCTGTCACAGAAGGTAGCGCGTACCACTTCAGCCACATCCCTCCCCCGTAGGGGAATCGGGGAGGAGGGCGTGGGTGCTATATGGCGAACAGGCGCTTGATGACGTTCGACTTCCTCTCCTTCCCCACTTTCACATCGTTCAGGCGCTGGGTGAGGTAGCCGCCCGTGAGATAGTCAATGTTGGCGGTGACCTCCTGTAACTGGAGCTCCAGACGCAGCCGCTCGCGGAGATCCTCAGACGGCGAAAGGAGGAGGTCGATCTGCAACTGCCGTCTCTGGAAATAGAACTGCGTCACCTCTTCAAGCACGTCATTCCGCAGCTCCACCAGGTCCCGTACCTCATCGCTGATTCTCACCTGATCAGGATTGTAGAGGAAATCGCCGAGATCCCACTTGAATTTGAAGTCTATATTTCTTTTCCTGTCTGTTGTATCCTGGGTTGTATGTCTATCTATCGTCTGCGTGTAGAGATAGAACTTATCTGAGTATTCGGATGAGGTGATAGACACATCTCCCGTGGTGTTGATGTTTACCGTGTCTCCCAGTTGACTGCCATACTCCCGACGGTTGTACTCTTTTACTTCATCCATGTCCAACCATCTATCGGTCACCCTGTGATCAAACCCGAAGCCGAGTGTGAACTCCGGGAGCAGCGCGCGATACTTCGCGCCCTTCCGCCACCCCTCGATCAGGTCCGGGTGCACCTCGGCCCAACGCATTGCCACCTCTTGAACCTCCTGAACCGTCGGCTCGTGGGAGAATTGACCCAAAACTGTTTTTACGTCGTCAATAGTGGGCACGGATGGCCCCGCCGCTGCTCCTGCCTTTGCCCCGGATGGCTCCTCCACCGCGATCGTCTCGACGTTCTCCTCCACGGGGGCGGTCTGGGCCGGCGCCACCTCTTCGGCCTTCTTCGCTCCTTCAGCCGCTGTCCCTCCGCCTTTCACCTCTGCGGCAACTGCGGCGCCCGGTGCGGCGGCTTCCGGCTTTGCGAGCGCAGTCTTGTACAGACCGGTGGCCGTTGCCGCCCATATCGCGCCACTGTCGAGGGGATCGAAGGCCAGCGACATCGCATCCTTGAGTCCGGTCCCTTTTGAAAGATCCTGCCACTTCGCCCCGCCATCGGCAGAGCCGTACACGCCATCGGTGGTGGCCGCATAGAGCGCCTTGGAGTCAGAAGGGGCGACGGCTAGCTTCTTCACGTTCTTTTTCGCAAGGACATCCGACCCGATCTCCTTCCAGCTCGCACCTCCATCAACGCTCTTATACACGCCGCCTGATGTCCCGAGATATACGATTTCAGGATTGACAAGGTCAACCGAAACGCTCTGGGTCACCTTCGATTGCGAGAGAACCCTTTCCCATGAGGAGCCCCCGTTTTTAGATTTGAACACACCATCGGGCGTTCCCGCATAGACCACCTGAGAATCGAAGGGGTGAACCGCCACCGCGGTAACTGTCTTCTCTCCGGCGCCCACTTCAACCGGCTGCCACGTTTTCCCGCCGTCTTTCGATTTGATCACGGCCTGGTTCAGAGTCCCTGCGTACACCATGTCCGGGTTCGAGGGGTCGATCGCAATGGAGAGCGGCAGAAGGGAAAGGCCCTTCAGCGCACCGTCGCCCTTGGTCCAGCTCTTGCCTCCGTCGGCGCATATATAGAGGCCATCCACGCTCCCCGCAAAGACCTTCTGAGGATTGGCGGGATCAATAGCGAGTGCGGTAACTCCTGAAACCTCACCGGCTTTTCCGCCCGCCTGCAAACCCTCAACAACCAGCTTTTGGGCGGCGCTCAACTCCGCGGAGATATCCTTCTTTGAGCTTGAGAGATCGAGGCAATTCACCCACTCTTTCCCGGCATCACTGCTCACGAATACACCCTTCGCTGAACCGATAAACACCTTTTTGGGGTTGAGTGGATCCACCGCAACCGCCCGAAGACCCTTCCCCCCCTCACCGGCGGAGAGATTTGTCCATTCGTTCCCGTATGATAGGCCAACGCTTGCGACACGGCTGAAGAAAGCTGACGCAGCGACCATTATCAACACGGTCAGGAATAACATTGAAACATGGCAACGCCGTATAGTGGATTTCATCTCGCAGGGCCCCTCCTCTCTGTCTCTGACTTCCCTCTCACCGCACGCATTAACTACTTCCGATTACATAACGCTTACCTCACGCAGACTTCGCCTTGATATCACACACGGAGGTGCATCGCCCGAATGAGTCGAATGCTACCATTCCACCCTAATACTGTCAAGCGGTTCTTTATATTTTTTTAACAATGACTTCCAGTGATACTGCCTCCGAGGAGCTACTGCTGACCCCGCGCCGATCTGGCCATGATCGCTATTTCACGCACATATAAACCCCATATGAGATACGCGAGTATCAGAGGCGAATATGCCAGCACAATTTTGATGGCAGGGCGGACGAGCGGCAGCGTGGCGCTCACCGAGGAGATAATCGTAAACAGGACAAGGGCTGCAGCGCCCGCACTCTTGGAAGCCGATTCCGTCAATATGAAATATGCGGGGACGATAAGGATGACATACGCGTAGTCCTCGAAGTTCGGCAGGATCAATGCGTACGCGGTGCATGCCAGAAATATCATAATCTTATCCTTGCCGATTATACTCAGTGATTTCAGCAGTGCTGACGCGCGCCACGTCACCACGAGCACCGCGCCGATCACGGCGAGAAAGGCCACCCCGTGAATGATCGGGAAGCCCGCCGCTGCCGGCTCAGCCCCCCCCGCCATGAGCAGATCCTCCAGCAGATCATGCATGGATGGCTGATGGACCACGAACCTCCTGTTCAATACCCTCACCGTGTTATGCAAGAAGTGCATCACGGAGACAGGGTCGCACAGGTACGAAATCAGCGCGACGGCGGTTACTAATGCAATGGATCCCCAAAAATATAGATGTTTCTTCCTCTCATCTGAGAACCACAAGATGCACAAGAAGAACAGCGGGGTAATCTTAAAAAATGCTGAGAGGAGAATAAACAAGCAGAAGAAAAATAGCCTGCGCTTCAAAAAGAAATAAAACCCGAGCCAGAGGGTGAATTGTTCTATGACAGAGATGTTTCCCGCCTTGAAGTCAATATAGATCGAACTGTTAAACGCCAGCAGGCAGAATAAGTAAAATAGTAAATCTTGTTTCGCGCGTAAAAACTTCTCCCTCCATAAATAGATCAGGCCGGCGAGCAACACGCATTTGAGTGCGAAGAGCGCATGGAAGGCCGTCGTGTAGTCCAGAAGCGAGATCGCGCTCAATACATACAGTGAATAGGGCGGATAATTGATCTTGAATCCCCTGGGGCCGGGAGATCCCTCAACACCCGCCGCGATCGTGGTCTCATACGGGTCCAGTCCCGCCGCATGAGCGCGGCCCGCATAATAGTGCACCTTAAAATCCCACTGAAAAATGTCCTGGTGGATCGCGAGGAAAAAGAGTGTACCCGCGCAATAGACAAGCACTGTCACACCCGCCAATGTCTTTAAAAAAGTCCCGCTCACAGTCCTCATTGTCCCTTAGATGCTATTGACCGCGACGATATCTCACGCACGTAGAGACCCCATACCAGATACGTCAGCATCAGGGGGGAGTACGCCAGTATGATTCTCATGAGCGGGCGAACGAGCGGCAGCGTGGTGCCTGCGGCAGAGAGAATCATAAAAAGGAGAAGCGCGGCCCTGTCGCCTCGCCCGGACCTCCTCACGATCACATACGCGGGCACGAGCACGATGATATAGGAATAGTCCTCAAAGTGCGGGAGGATTACCGCATACACGGCGCAGGCCAGAAATATCAGTATCTTTTCTCCGGAAACCAGGCGCAGCGATCTCAGCGCTACGCACGCGCGCCACGTCACCACGAGCACCGCAACGGCGATGGCGCCATACGCTGCTAATTGAATGCGCTCGGCCGCCGACGGGCAGAGGCTCATTCTGAGTCGCCCGAGCAGATCACCCAGCAGCGCGAACGTAGAGGGCTGGCTTGACTTGGCGATCGTTCTCCCCGCCTGGTACAGGAAACTCGCGAATAATACCGGGGTGCAAAATTGGAACAGCGCGAGCGACACGACAAAAATCAACAACGAACCGAAGAAGTACAGGTGCCGCTCCCGGTCTTCCAGAAACCAAAGCAGGAACAAGAACAGTATGGGCGTGACCTTAATCGCTGCCGGGATGAGGATGAAAAGGCAAAAGAGGAGGAGACGGCGCTTTAAAAAGAAGTAAAATGCGAGCCAGAGGGCGAACTGCTCCACGATGGCGACATTGCCGGCCCTGAAATCAATATAGAGGGGACTGTTAAATGCCACTATGCAGAAGAGATAAAACGACAGATCAGGCTTATCCTCAATGAACTCCTTCCCCCACAGATAGATAAGACCGGCGAGCAGAACCAATTTCACGAGTAGAAAAATATGCAGCGCGGCGGTATAGCGGAGAGGCGAAAGGGGGAGGAATAGGAACAACATGGGCAGCGGATAGATAAATCTGAAGGAACCAGGGGAATCACTGTATTCACCGACCGCCGCCGTCACGACAACATCGTACGGGTTCAGTCCCGCAGCGTAGGCGCGCGCGGCATGGTAGTACGCTTTAAAATCCCACTGGAAAATATTAGGGTGTGATGCCAGGTAGACCACTGCAGCGAGACAGTATACGAGCACGATCACGCGTATGGATACCGTGAAGATTCCTTTTCCCATATGATGCGCGCAACTCACGTTAGGCCGCCCGGTTGTGTTACTCTAACATAAGCAATTGTCACGCGGCAATGCTTTTGGCATCATGAACGTAATGGGTCACCTACAGGGTGAATCCAGCAATGAATTGCCGCAGATAAAAAGGATTGTTTGAGTGGTCAAGGTTTCTTGCCGCAGATACACGCTGATTTTATATAGGTGTATCAGCGTTCATCCGCGTAAATCTGCGGCTACCCCCTATAACTGTCCCATTAATCATGAACTACAGCCCAAGGTGATAGTGCCTCAATGAACCCTCGCACGCGCACGGTAATTCTCGTGATCCTCCTCTCCTTGATCACGCTCACCGCGTTCGGGCGAGCCGTTCAAGCGCCGTTCTTCTGGGATGACAAGGCGCTGATTCTCTACAACCCGTACCTCGGCCGCGCTGCCGGCCTGATACAATTTCTATCGCCCCACTTCTGGAAGGGCAGCCTCTTCCCCAATGACTTCAGGCCTGTTGAGATGTACTCCTACAGCCTCGACTGCCTTTTCTGGAAGAGGAACCCGATGGGGTATCATCTCACCAACGTGCTCATTCACCTGTTCAACTGTGTTTCCGTCTACCTTCTCCTCGCGCTGATTTTCAGGAGAAATCGTCCTGCCGCATTTGCCGCCCTCTTCTTTGCGCTCCACCCCATACACAGCGAGGCCGTGATATGGATACAAAATCGCTCGGAGCTCCTCTCCGCCAGTTTCTCGCTCGTGAGCATTATCGCAATGGTCCGCTACCTCAGCGATCAGGCGCGCCAGAGGCCCCTCCTGCCTGTATCCCTGGCCGCCCTCGCGCTCGCCCTGCTCACCAAGGAGAGCGCGGTGGTCGCGCCGCTCGTGTGCGCCGCCCTCCTGCCGTTTCTTCCACGAGACGCAACCACACGCGGGCGCAAAGGGCTCATCCTCATGTTCGCGATCGCGGGAACGCTGTTAGCTTTGAAGTTTTTGCTCCTCGGGCAGGGGAGATTCGAGGAAGCCGTGCCTTATCTCTCCGGCGGATGGCGCTCCTTATTTTTCACTGCGACAAAATCAACACTGACCTACCTCTCATTACTCGTGCTGCCCGTGAACCTTTCGCTCGATCGGGGTTTCACCATCCCGCCCGCCGCTCCCCTGCCGGGCTCTCTCCTCTCGAGCGCCCTGATTGCCCTTCTCGTCGTGTGGGCGCTCAGGGAATCACGCCTCAGGCGGGGCGCCGGATTCGCCCTCCTCTTCATCATCGTCAGCCTCCTGCCCGCGTGCAACATCGTGTTCCTCGCGGGGCGCCCCATCTCAGAGCAGCGGGTGTACTTTGCCTCGATAGGATTCTGCCTCCTGCTGGCGGTCGCGCTCGAAGCGGCCCTGAGAATCCGGCGGCTGCGCGCCCTCGGGGTGGTGCTCGTGCTCGTAGTCTCGTCATCCTACCTCCTCATCTCGATAAAGCGCACCGACTGCTGGCGCAACGAAAAGGTGCTCTGGGAGCGCACGCATGAGGTATCCCCATCCAGCTGGAAATCAGAGCTCTTCCTCGCCGCGATGTACGGGAACGAGGGGAAATACGCCGAGTCAATCGCCCTTTTCAAGCACGTCCTGCGCGCACCGTCCTCACAGCAGGTCAGGGCCGTCAAAGAAATGGGGGTTGTCTTTGAGAAAATGGGATGGGACGACTGCGCCTTGAGGGAATTCGAGCGGGCGGCGGTCCTCGATCCCAATTTTGTCGAGGGCAGGCTCTGCCTGGGGGATGCGCTCAAAAAGGCGGGGAGATATGCGGATGCCGCTGCGCACTATCGATTCGTTGAACAGAAGTGCCCGGTCATCGGCGAGGCGCAGCTGCGTTTGGGGATTCTCTATAAGGAGCAGGGCCGATATGAAGACGCGCTCAAGGAATTAGAAAAATTGCTTGCGCTCTATCCGGACAATGAAAAAGCGCTCACCAACATCGCCTCAATCTACGGCCATGAGGGGAGGGACCGCGAGGCGGAGAAGCTTTTTACACATATCATCGCACTGAACCCGCGTTCAGCGCTGGCTCACAACGACTATGGGCTCTACCTCGAACGGAGGGGTCGGCACGACGAGGCGCTCACTCATTACGCAAGCGCCGTGCGTATCGAGCCGGACGCGGTGCTGCCTCACTATAACCTGGCGCAGGCATACCTGCAGAAGGGCGAAAGACCGGCAGCGCTCCTGGAGCTGCTGAGGGCGGCGCAGGTGCAGCCCGGCAGAGATGATATCCTCGAAGAAATCAATCGCCTGAGCGATGCCCTCCAAGAATCGCGGGCGCCAGACGCACTGGCGGGGAACATTGTTCGGGAGTACGGTGAACTGCTCAACCGCCGCGGGATTTATTTGGCGCAGATCGGGAATGCCACGGCTGCTCGAGACTGTTTCAAAAAACTCGTCGCCCTCCAGCCGAACAACGGGCAGGCTCACGCAAACCTCGGGCGCACCTATACCGAGGAGGGGGACTACACACAGGCGCTGAAGGAACTTCTGATCGCCGCACGTCAGCTACCGGCGGAGGCCCCCGTGTACTCGAGCCTCGGGAGCTGTTATGCGGCGCTCGGCAGGATGGCCGATGCCCGGAAGGCGTGGGAGAAGGCGCTGGAACTTGACCCGCAGGCGAAGGAACCGAGGCGCAATCTCGCGAGGATGAGGAACAGCGAGTAGCGGCTGCCGATTCCCTTTCCCCCCCACTCAGTCATAATTACACAACAGCCCCCTCACTTGATCGCGTTCAGCAATTCTGTCTCGATATCCTTCAATCGCCTCTCGTTCTTTTTGACCCTGCTCTGCACGTCATGGTCTATCTTGACGATGTCGCTCATCTTTTTTGCGATATCCTTTTGAATAGATACAAGCTCCGCCTTCCTTTTGTTGATCTCTGAGAATTGAAACAAGAGCGCTGACACCAGCTTGTCTCTCTTGTCCGTGTACCAGACCAGCTCATCGGCCGGCGCCGTCTTGAGGCGCAACGCAGAAATCGCCTCCGTATACCTCTCCACGGCAGTGAGCGTATCCCCTTCCATTTTCGCCTTCTCCGCCTTTTCAACCAAGGCGCGCGCATCCTGCGGCATCTTGGCGGCCGCGCTGTTTACAAGAAACAGTGGCGTGATCAAAATACACACAATAGCGATATATGTTTTCATCTCCCCCCCGTTTTTGCACAAAGGCTGCGTTATCCACACCGATTGAATACTCCCCAGGAGTGTTTTTCCGCCCGCCTATTATATTTCTTCTTCTACCGGCTCTCCCCCCTCAGTAACACCTTCCTGCTCCTCCCAATCGACGTTGCTCTCGTCATAGTCCTCAACCTCGTCCACCTCCGGATGATCTGAAGCATCCAGCGGATCATATCCCAGATCTACCTCATCGCCGTCATAAAAACCATCATTATCCGTGTCGGGATCGTTCGGATCAGTGCCGAGCTCGACTTCCACCTCATCGTTGAGTCCATCATTGTCAGAATCCAGCCCGGGCGCAATCTCAGCAGCGGCCAACCCCGCCTCTTCCAGCGCCGCTGCAAACTCTTCATCTTCCGCGGGTGGCCCTGCACTCACTTCCTCTCCTGCTGCGGCAGCCCCTTTCCGCTGCCCTACATAATCACCCATGAGCTTCTCGATCCTGTCATAGACAAAGTCGTGCTCCCAGTCCGCCTGATTCAACGCGCTCAGCTTTTGCACCTTCAGCCCATCCATGCGCGCGGAAAACAGTTTCAACTCACGGATCGATTGATCGAGCTCCCGCACGATGAGAGGCGCAGTCTTCGCACTCCCCGCGGCGCACGCCGACGCCTGCGCGACAACGCCTTCCGCGTGCCATGCCGGATAGTCTCTCTGGATCGCTTCAAAAAGTTTCCTCGCCTCGAGATACCGCTGCCACGCCAGGTCATTATCCTTCTTATACTCTGCCTGGTGTGCTTCCCTCAACACGTGATAGGCATCGCGGTAGGCTTCCTCTGGAGAGTCACTGGCCCGCGAGAGTGCGGGCGCAACCGCCATGATCATCGCCAGGAATATTAATTTCATTGAATGTGCCTCACTGAACTATCCCTTCACGCGGAGCGCGGCTCGCTGGCGCCGGTGATACGCCGCTTTTTCACTCGCGCCGAGCCTGCTATGCGCCCTTGACAGAACCGCGTGCGCCCGAACCAAATCCACGGTGAAACGGGGTGACGCGTCTTTGAGCACTCCCTCGCCAACCTCGATCGCCTTGCGATCATTTTTCTCCCGGAGGAACAATTCCGCGAGCGCGACCCGCGCCCGCGAATTTCCCGGGTAGAGATCGAGGACCCGCTCAAGGATCTCCTTCCCCTCATCGAGCCTCCCGCTCCCGATCTTCAATTCAGCCACACGTATCAGGCCGCTGAAGACGTCCCGGCACTTCTTCAGCGCCTCCTGCATCTCCCTGTGCAGCTTCTCCCTCTTCACCTCATGGAGGGCTCGGTAAGCATGCTTGAGCAGGCGATGGCACCTCACCTGCTCCCATATGTAGTAGAAAGGGGTCTGGGCGAGCGCTGCTTCTCCACGTTGAGCCGCTTCCTTGAAGCGTCCCTCAAGAAAATCTATCTCCGCGCGACAGAGCAGCACCCGCGAATTGTCAGGGTAGCGGCGGTCCACCTCTTCGAGCAACTCTCGTGCCTCACTGAGCTTATTCTCCCTGATGCGCAGCTCCGCCATATGGATGAGGGACTGAAAATTCCCGGGCTTCTCCTTGAGCAGTTCGGCGAACTCGTACTCGGCGAGCTCGTAGTTGCCGTTCTCCATGAGCGCGACCCCCAGCCAGACCCTGGTCTCGCGATCTCCCTTATCCCCGGCGAGCGCATTCTGAAAAGACTCGATTGCCCTGATATAGCGCTTGCTGATGAGGTAAAACTTGCCGAGTTCCCTGCTCAGCTTGGGGGTGACCCCGTACTCGTCGATCTCTTTTTTCAAACACGAAATAGCCCGCGGGATGTCACCCAGCCGCCAGTATATCCCCGTGAGCCGCTTGTAGCTTTTCCTCTTGAGCGGGTGAGTGGGCTTCAGTTCCTTGTACAGCGTGATCGCCCTCCGCGGCTGGCCGATCCTCACGTAGAGCTTCTCGAGTTCCTTGTAGTTGATGTATTCGGCGGGGAACCGCCTGATGAGATCGGCGTACACCCTGACCGCCCCTGCCGCATCGCCCGAAGCGGCGCAGGCGCGCGCCAGCATTTGTCCACACTTAAGATCGTCGCGGTGGTCCTTCACGAAGACGCTGTACACCTCGACCGCATCATCCAGAGAGCCCTCCTCGATGAGCAGATCCAGAAGCTTTTTACAGGAGACGGCAGGGTGAGGTCCCATAAGCATGCCCTTGAGGAGGAGATCCTTTTCAGGATTCGGGGTCTGGAATGCTATGCGAGCCCTTTCATTCATTGTCGTTCCTGAAAAGCGAGTATCCGCACACCTCAAAAAAGAGGACCATCGCGACAAAATAGCCGATGCCATATATGAAGCCGGCGAGCACTGAGTATCCAACGCCTTTCACCACGGCCAGCCACACCACGCAGGAGGCTACCGCCGAAGCGGCAACAACAAACACAGGCGCACGTTCTGGTTTCTCCGTTTCCCTCTGCACACTCCGTTCCTCTCAGCACCCCTACAGCATGGACCGAAATAGTATAGCACTATCAGGTCATTTCAATACAATTTTTTACTAGTGTGGTGTCTCGGAAGTAGCATTCAAAAGTCCTGTCATTGCGAAGAGCGTAGCGACGAAGCAATCTCATGATTGCCAATATGTTGAGATCGCTTCGCTTTCGCTCGCGATGACAGACATATGCTAGGAATTTCCGTGACAAGACACTAGGATATTCCCCAATTTTTAAAAGAGATTGCAGTATGTTCCCATGATTATGGTCGTGTGTCATTCCTGCGAAACTTGTCCTCGATAAACGTGTCCCCGCAAAAGCGGAGATCGGTGAGCAGGAATCCGCTCTCTGAGCGTGAGTTATGCACTTCCATGCACTGTTCTAATGTTCATTCCTGAATCAAAGCATGACATGAAAAGAGGAGGCATCTCGACTTCCTTCGGTCGCTCGATGCCAAAATACAAAGGGCCCTATAAAGGGCCCTCTGTATTCTGGCTTCCCCGGCAGGGGGGCCTTTCGCGGTGCGCTCTTATGTGATCTATGTGCAGTTATTATTCTCCCTCACTCAGAGACACTCCCGACCGACTCCCCAGCGGGTTTCTCCGGCTGCGTGGGGACAGGCTCGGGTTTCGCGTTCTGATCGGCACAATGCCCACGCCTCTGACCCTTCCCTTTCCACGGCCCGTGCTTTTCGCCGCCGTACTCCTCCTTCAGAGAGCTCAGTTTCTTGAATTGCTCAGGTGTGAGCGTCTCTTTCATCTGGAGAATATTTTTGACTTTCTGATCTATGCGCTGTGCCTCCAGGCGCTTCAGTTCGGACGTGACACTCTCGATCTTGCCCTTGTCAGGCTGCTGCTTGTCCAACTCCTCGAGAAGCTCACTGTGCTTCGTTTTGAGAGCCTGCTTAAGTTCCCGCATCGCGCTCATATTCGCCTGACGCTGTTTCTTTATCTGCTCCGTCTGCGCAGGGGTCAGGTTGAGCTCCTTGAGCTGCTCCTGGAAACGCCCTTCTCCGTGCTCCTCTCCCTCCCCCCGCATCGGGCAGGGAGTCTGTGCGTGCGCGTCAGCCAGAGAGAGAAGCAGTGCACCCATCCCCAGCGCCACAATTGCCCCAGCAAATCGTACTTTCATCTTTGACTCCTCCTTTTTGGTATAAGATTGTTCAACTCAGATCGCATGGCTATATCTTCGATAGCCAGCTCAATATTCATCACCTCCTTTAACATCTTAGACACAGAGCGAGCGCCAGAAGTTCCCGCTATAGCAAATATTGCTCGATAATTGTGCCGAAGTTTTCAGAGGTCGTGCCTGAGTGATCCGTTCCATTGGCAGCAGAGCAGATGACTTATTATTTGGGGTGTGACCCTGATTGTTGCTTCCTCCGCTTATGATGGGGAAGCTTTATTGAGGTGTCGTGGACGCTTAAATGCGTATGCCGATAACATTCACGCGAGTCAAGGCGGATCTTTTTAGCATTCCAATTATAGATACTGGAGGGAATGGCTCAAAAATTTCCCCTGTTTTTGGTGCTCCCCTTTGACTTCCCCCACGAGCTCCACGGGCGCAGGAAAGAATCCCGATGTCATCATGGCTCCGCATGAAATCCGATGCGATGCTTGAGCTTTTCGGGTGGCGCCATGAGTTCGCGGATTGCGTCGAAAACCACCCTAAATTGAGCGTCGTATTTCTTCTCCATTTCTTCGAGTTTGCGGGCCAGCTCGACATGCGTCGACAGAATCATCCGCAGTTTCACAAACGCCCGCATGATTTCAATATTCACATGGACGGCCCTTTTGCTCCTAAGAACGCTGGAGAGCATAGCCACTCCCTGCTCCGTAAAGGCATAGGGATTGGCGCGGCGCAGGCCACCCCAATTTGAAGTCACAATTTGTGACTTCAAGTTTTGAAACTCCTAATCGGTGAGCTGGAACATAAAATCTTCAGGGAATCGCTCGATGTTTCGCTTCACCGCCTGTACCAATACTCTCGGTGCCACACCATAGAGCTCTGCGAGATGAGTACTCAGCATTACTTTGTTCCCATGAATTATATAAATCCGGCGCTCAATGGATCCCCCGAGGATCATCGCTCCATGCTTTGCCATATTTCACCTCTTTCAGATTGGCTAAGCTGACTCCAGCAGCCCACATCTCCGCTGGCTAGAGGTCCAATCATATTTAGCCCTTCACATGATTAGACGAAGTGAGTGAGCATGTTATTCCCGGAAAAATGAAATATTATTTTCGGCGGGGGTAAGTGGAGGCTTGAATTGGTATGCCGATAATATTCGTGCGAGTCAAGGAGGATCGGTGTGGCATTCATGGATGGGGACAATGATATTTGTGTGGGCCAAGGCGGAGGGGTTGAGCGTTCGCGGGATGAGATCAATAACATTCGCGCGAGTCAAGGCGGATGGATTTGGCAGTCTCAGTATAAATGCTGGAGGGAATGGCTCAAAATTTTCGGCTGTTTTTGGTGATTCCTTTCGATTCCCCCCACGAGTGCAGGAAAAGGAACCTCTGATCTCAGCGCAGTGAGTGCGCGCAGCGGACGATTTATTGTTTGGGGAGTGACCCTGATTATTTCAGAGGCTGATGGGAAAAGGCATCACCGCTGTATCAACTGTCAAGGATAAAGATTTGACCCCCAATGCACCTCCAAGGCCGCTCTTTGTTACCCAACTATTTCTATCTTTTTAAATTACAGCAAGACATCGTGGCGCGAAGGGGATCGCACAGAAGCGCCCTTATTTTGATAGCTTTGCCCAGAACTGCCGTGGGCTGAAGATTGGTATTCCCTCAACTCTCTTCAGTGCAAGCAGGTCATTATCTCCGGTGACTATACAATCGGCCCCACCTGAAATGGCGAGTGCAAGTATGTTCTCATCGCTGCGATCCCTGCATATATTTCTTGGGAGGGCTTTGGGGGCTATCTCTTCGCACTGCGTTTTCAGGAATACCACGATATCGCGGACATTACGGACTGGAACTTTTAACTTTCCCCTGAGGCAGCTTCCGAGTTCGTCGATAATGAACTCACTCGTCAGAATACTATGTTCAGCAAGACACAGCTCGAACACATCCTGGCAGAGGCCGCGCGTGGCAAAGGCCGCCACCAAAATATTAGTATCAATGACCACCCTCATGAGATATTCCTGAAGGCGTCTTCGTCAGTAAGCAGCCCCTGTGATTCGGCAAACGGGAGGATCTTTGTTCTCAGGCGCCTGAAACGGCGAATGGCAAGATACTTTTGGAGCGATTCGCGCACGATGTCACTCACGGGAACATGCTCCTCTTTACTGAGCACGTCAAGTTGGGCCTTAAGCTTCCTGGGCATCCGTACAGTAACAGTATATTCCATTATTCACCTCCGTATTACAATGTATTACAGTTCGGCGCTTCCGTCAACAACTATATTTGACCACTGTATTACTTCTGGAAAAGAGGATGACGCGGCTCTTAGGAATCTGCCAGGTGAACAATATCAATTTGTGCACAGTCCCCAATGCGCCGGGTAGATACCAGATTATCGTGGGGCTCGTCCCGGAAGCCGTGAAGCCGAACGTTGCGAAAGCGATACCGGGGTACATGGACCAGAAGACGGTGACGGTGCAATAAATCAGGGAGATGGGGACGGTTTTGCGCGATTTCCTTGATGTGAAAGTCTTGCAAATAACTTAATTGTGATTTAAATTGTGAAAATTAAACTGGAAATTATTTGCAACCGCTTCTCCGCAGATGAAATATCGGGAACCGCTCGCTAAAGTACTGTAACGACTGCCGTGTATGCGGACAAGACATATTTGGTATAGCGTTTCAACTCGTTCAAATTACTAACGCGTGGTATTTTTCCTGCCTCTGCAGCAGCGAGAATGAAGGTGAAATCTCCTTTGATATTCGGCACGGCGACACTGTCAAGCATCTTGACGGTGCAGGGAGTCGACAATGCGATACTCCTGTACACAGGTTTTATTTCTGGTTTGATCCTGTTGGTTGGATAGATTGTGTAGGCCCCGTAAGGAGAGAGGCAGAGGAGATAGATATCGCATTTCTTCCTCACGGCAGTTCTCGATCCGGCGTTGAGCGTGAATCTATCGCCCGGCATGAGGGAGTTTGGCTTTACCCTGATGAAAAGCGGCGCAGGCGGGGGCATGGGCCCGCCTGCTTCTTCGCATGTATAAAGAACGGCCCCCATATTTCTCGCGCACTGTTCCTGTATGCAGGAGCCGGGTGGGTAGAACTCCATGGGATCGTCATCATTGGGATACATCTCAAATGTGAATGCGAAAATGCGGTGCTCCCCGTACATCCAGTCGGCCCAGTCGCCATCGGAGACGTAGAGCGCGCTTGCCTGCTGAGGCGTATATCCGTTGGTGGAGGCCATGTAATCGGCCATCTCGATAAATCTGCTATGGTCGGGGGGATCCATATCGGCGGGGATGGCCTCAAAGGTGTATCCGTAGGGCCACATGATCAATTCTCCGAAGGTGTGGAACGAAATTGCCGTTTTGATATTCTGATGGCCGTTCACGAACGTCCTCACCGCGGCAGTCTCGGGCGCTGAGAATGGCGACGGGCCGCGATAGACCTCGCTGCCTGGATCAGGGCTTGATCCTCCAGCGGCGCCCCAGACGTAACCATAGTTGCGGTTGAGATCGGTCCCCACGTATTCACTCCCCGGATTGGGCTGGCGATTTTTCCTCCACCACTGATAAGTGTCGTTGATAATATCGTATTCTCCGCCGTCCGGATTGACGTTGAACGTTATGAATGTCTCCCTGTTGTTCACGATATCCGTGACCCGGTCGTCCACGTTGTAGTTATCGGTCAGGTAGTTCATTATCGCGAGGGTCATCTCCACGGTGAGATGTTCCCGGGCGTGATGGAGCCCCAGGAAATATGGAGCGGGTTCTTCTCCATCGAGCTCCGGATTGTCGCTAATCTTCATGGTCCACAGTTCCCTCCCCTCATAGCTTTTGCCTATTGAGAACAGGCTTGTGATCCGCGGGTGGGCGGCAGCGGCCTGCTGGATCTCGGCCAGCATTCTATTGTAGTCATGGTAGTCGCTGTCTCTCGGAGGGAACCCCATCCGGGGGGCGATGCGTTCTGCTCTATAGCCCATGGCTTTGATAGCTTCAACATGCCAGGGGCGCGCATGAACGATTACATAATCATCTCCAATCTTGAGTATATCCGCTCCGGCAGAGAGGATGTCTGTTCGCGCATATTTATCCCTCACGGGGGTCACGCGGTACATCTCGAGGTCATCGCTCTTATGGCTGGCGAAGGGCATAGTGCTGAGATCGAAAAGGACGGAGTGTGCGTTTGAATCCTGCGCCATGGCTATGGGGGAGAACCCGGACAAGCTGAAGGTCAAGAAGAGGAGAATGACCAGAGTATAAATTGAATGCGGCTTTGCACTCTCCATTTGCCCGCCCCCATGTGTGGCATATTCTCAATATAATAGTTACATTTCTTTTATCGAAAAGTCAAATATATATTGCAATCAAAGAGGAAATACACGGCGTAGGGTACCAAAAAACTAATCTGGGGCCAAAATCACAGATAAAGGTCATGGGAAGAGCTTGGCAAGGGAGTGATTGGTCTTCCCAATCGACCTGTTGATGAAGATTGAAAAGGGAAGCGGCAACTAAACTGCTCATAATGTGCATCATCTGTAATTGTAGAAATGGATATAGTTGGGAAACTTAATTCAACATGAAAATATTATTCGTGCATATGATCTGAAAATCGGCCAAGGAGACCAAGGGAATGATCAGTCCTGTTCAAAGAACTAACTTTACCATACTTCGAGGGAATTGCTTTGCTCATAAGATGTTGCATAGGAGAAGGAGAGAAGAAGTACAGAAATGAGTTTACCCCATCGCGTGAGGCAGAGAGAGTGAGGTTTCATGCAGAGATAGGGAAATTCACCCCAGGAGGGGAGAATAG
>JAPLCX010000061.1 GCA_026392035.1 Candidatus Auribacterota bacterium
CATCGCTCGATTAACACAGGTGTACGTGTACGGAGACATGCACTGCGCCATTTGAATCGCGCTCTCGTCGCACATCAGAGGCACTTTTACAGCTGGCAGCTTTTTTAATTGCCTCAAAAAAGTTCACAGCGCAATTTCCTCATACTTCCCTTGCATGTTGCTCTTTTGTCATGTAAATTGAATGAGGGTAAAACGGCAGGGTCAATTTATTGCCCAGGGGCTAACTCCAATAGCAGTATTTCACTGCACCATGCGGAGTAACCATAGGAGGGGACAGGCATGAAAGGTTATAGGTGCTTGTTTTACGTTGTGGTAGTAGCTAGCATCTTGTTCATCGGCCAGTGCGCATGGTCATGTTCGGAGTTGTTTCTGAATAATGAATTCAGGATATCCGCCCGGACGATGGAATTCCTGATACCGATGTTCCCCCAGATGGTGCTCAGCCCGTGCGGCGTGGAGCGCACAGCCTTGCTTCCCTCGGAGGGAGATACGCCCATCACCTGGACCGCAAAATACGGAAGCGTGAGCATTTACGCATTCGGCCAGAACATCTGCACTGACGGGATAAACGAGCACGGTCTTTCAGCCGCCATCCTCTGGTGCGAGGATTCCAAATACCCGACCCAGCAGTCCGACCGCGCCATGAGCATTAACTATTGGGCACAGTATTTTTTGGACATGCACCTGAACGTCGCCGATGCAGTCGTCGACGCCCGGGACCTCAAGCTATATAACCCGTTGCAGGCTCTTATATCAGCCAACCTTCACCTCGTGCTGCATGATTCGAGCGGCGACAGCGCGGTCTTGGAATACGATGGGCTCGGCAACCTGAACGTGTATCGGCCGGATTCCACGCCCACAGCTTACAACGGTGTGATGACGAATGAACCGTTTTATCCGTTGCAGATTGCGAATCTAATGAACTACAAGCCGTGGGGAGGAGCACTTGATCTGCCGGGCGATTACGAATCCGAATCCCGCTTTGTCCGCGGGTCATACTGCCTCAAGGAGATGTACTCGTCCGTAAGCCACCAGGCAGCCGTTGGGGCCGCTTTCCAATTTATCGAGTACCTCGCATGGCCGTACATGTCTTCAATAGATCCGCCCCCATGGTTCACATTGTGGACGGCCGTGCGTGACCATGCGGACCTGACCTATTATTTCACCACCATGCTCAAGCCCGGCGTTCGCTCCGCGTACCTGAATTACCTCGATTTCACCGCAGGACAATCCATGAAAATGCAGGGGCTGGATGACAGCAATGAGGGAGATGTGGGCGGCGGATTTCTCGCGATGGATTACCATCCCAACGGCTTGAACAGCTACAAGCCCCTGTCAATCAATCCCTACAAGCTCTTCCCCCAGTTCCCATTCAGCTATACGCTCTATCTCGGCCAGAATATCACGAAGGCGTTCGACCTCTACGTCGTCGCTACTGGGGCTGGCCAGACATGGACGATTTACCTTGACGGGAAGGTTGAGGAGGGCATAAAGCCGGTTCTAAAAAATCAGCCGGGCGCCAGGGCCCCGATCTTGCTGAGCGTGACACCCGGGGCGGTGTTCCCAATAGAAGCGCGCGGCCAACAGGTAACATTTTACGTCGTCGCCGTCGAAGCGGGAAAGATCCCTCCCGCACTCTCTCTGGAGGGCCTCGCGGAAAACACGCCCAATGTCATCTACATGGACAAGGAGCAGATGACGATAAAATAGGATTCCGGAGTCTAGGCTTAATGACATTGGTATGGCCATCCTTTAAACTTTCCGGAGTTTACGCGCCTCACACCGCCATCCCCACCCGCCGCATGTCTCTGGAGCCCTGCATAGCTTCCGCATACAGCCGGTGGGCCATGACGACCGGCTCATAGTACGTATCGACTTCGCGGCTTCTACGCCATTTCCCCATTTTTACCACCCGTCCGTGAAACACCCCGAACATCCTGAAAAACGACGAACAAAAATCCACACATCAACCCATACACTTTTTCCCGGTTTTGCCTCCTCTGTGTCGGGAAAAACTCCAGCAAAAACTCCAGGGTCAGACCTCTACTATTGACTGAAATGTTTCAGATATATTCGATAGATTCGTTTGCATTGCCTATTGTCTGCTCGCAACTTCCAGGCCGTCAGATCGAATCTTCCCTCTCGATACAAGAGCCAATAAGGCCAAATTAACTGGTAACGCCCCTCTTTGCCGGATGATTATGGCATGTTTATCGAAGCCGGACAAACCATGCTTTACATAACCATTTGCCCAATCCGGGGGAGAGGCTTTTTATAAATATCCTCAGGAATTCCTCCATCGAGAAAAACTCCAGGGTCAGACCTCTACTATTGACTAAGAATTCTTGTTGTGCTGCCTCGGAATTTCAATAAAGTTTGAGATTGGCGCCTGATTAACCTGATTTATACCCGCACCCTAAGGCGGCCTTCGGCCGCAACCAAATCCCAAACCCCAAATCCCAAATAAGCACCAATTATTAAAATTCAGAACTTCTACGCAAATTGCGAAGAAGTTGCGATGTAAGAATCTAAAGGGTGCGCTACAGCATATCGGGTCAATCAGAGAAATCGGGTGCACACAAAAAGTTGCGAAGCTAATGTAGTGTCTCAGAAATAGGGAACATTAATTTGTCATTGCGAGTCCCGCTTAGCGGGACAAAGCAATCTCAACAGTATACGCACCAAGAGATTGCTTCGTCGCTGCGCTCCTCGCAATGACATAACTCATGTAGTGTAATTATGAAACACTACACTAACGTGTCGAATGCCGGTATCGTGCGTATTTCTAGGCAGAATTTTTGGGGATACTCCAGAACATTATTCCTGTCACTGAATTTAACCACCCTCTCGCGGCACTCGCCCCCTGTGAGCCTCAATGGAGAGGAGGAACTCCTTCCACTTTGTCCCCGCCGAGAAGCCGCCCAAACCCCGCTTCCCCACAACCCTGTGGCAGGGGACAATGAGAGGGAGCGGGTTGGCAGCACAGGCGTTTCCGACGGCGCGGCACGCCCCGGGAGAGCCGGCTGAGCCCGCGATATCCGCGTATGTGTTCGTATCTCCTAAGGGGATACGCCTCATGCACTCCCAGACCTGCCTCATGAAAGGGGTGCCCCCCTGGAGGGCACAGGGCACGATCAGGCGCGCGCGCGCGCCTGAAAAATACTGTTTGATCTGGACCATGAAAAGGTGAAGCGCGGGAGGGATGCCGTCCCGGCGCACAGGCGCAGCCGGCCGCCGCCCGGCCGTGAGGGCGCTTCCCCTCTGTTCGGCAATCCACGACCACTCAAATAACCGCCCATCTGATGGCGGGGAAGGAGGGAGAATGATCTTTGCTATTCCGCGCCTGCCCAGGTAAATCTTCCATACCCCGCAGGTTGACCGAACGAGGTAGGCGCGCGGCACTCCATTCCACCCGGCGTCCGATACGCTCATTTTTTTTCGCAGAATAATCCTCCGATCCTCACCCCTGTGCAGCCGCACTCCATATCAGCGCGCTCATGCCCGCCGCGATAAACTGACCATCGGCGAGCGCGTCGCACCACACGCCACCCGCGGCGAACCGCCTCCGGTAGAGAACAAAATAGATCGCACTATATGCGAATGGGACCGCCAGCGCGAATTTTAATCCCGCGGGGATCGCTGAGGCGAGCAGAAGCGCGCACATGCCCACCATGGCTCCTCCGAGGATGAGCTCCGTCCCCCGTATTCCCATCAACGTGGGAATCGTCTCCTTCCCCACAATCGTATCATCATGGATGGTGCGCAGGTCGTGGAAAATTGAGCGGATGAACACGAGCCCGAATACGTACCCACATGCCGCCGTCGCCCTAAACGTCCACGGCGCTTGCGCCACGAGCCGTGGGCCCAGCACAATTGCCACCATCCACGCAGTCGCAACAAAAATATCTTTGGAGGCCGGGAGCATCCTCAATGACCACCCCCCTCTCCGCCTCACGCCCTTCACTATCCTCTCCTCGAAGGAATAGTAGAGCCCCATGACGATCAGCGCGAGGTAGCATAACAGAAGGACATGCTGAATGCGGGCCGCAATCCACAGACTCACCCCCCCTGACACCACCGCGAGGGAGGACAGTGATTTCCGGTGGTCGCGATAGTACTCCTGGGTGAGCGTCTCTTCACCGTGTGAGAGCAGCCCCCTCCCCCCAATCCTGTTTGCGAGATGCACACAGAGGATACAGGCTCCGAGTGCCACCGCGAGCGGGGCCTGTGCCGGCACCGCCTGGAAGAGGCACGCCGCCACGTACAGGCACGCCGCCGCGAGCGCGGTATAGAGGTGAGTCCTTATCAATCCCCGGCCAATAATCCCGGCGCACCTGGTCGCTCCCCGCCTTTCCTGTGACAGAATGGCGCCCAACCTCTCCACCACGCGCTCGATCACCCAGTGGGGCGTGCTCGCACCCGCCGTCACGCCGACCCGATTCACATGGTGCAGGGAGAGCGCATCGCAATCCTTTTCTGATTCCACATGAAACACGGTAACCCCCGTCTCTCCGCATATCTTGACCAGCCGGGCGGTATTGGCGCTGCTCCTCCCTCCCACCACGACCATGGCATCAACGCTCCGGGCGAGCGCGATCGCCTCCCGCTGTCTCTCCTTCGTCGAACGGCATATGGTGTCACACACCACGCACTCCGACACGCGGGTCCTGATGCGTTCTGCGAGTTCTCCAAACAGACTCACATCCTGCGTGGTCTGCGCCACCACGCACACCTTCGCTCCCCTGCCCAGCGCTTCGACGTCCTCCGGTCCGCTGATCACCCTCGCGAGGCCCCTGCTGTAACCCAGGAGCCCCTCAACCTCCGCGTGCCCCCTGTCGCCGACAATCGCAATTTCATATCCGCGGCGGGAATATTTGTTCACGATGGCCTGAACCTTTGCAACGTCCGGGCACGTCGCATCGTGGAGGGGGAGTCCAATACGCTTCAAAGCTTCCCGCCGCCCGGGCGACACGCCGTGGGCGCGGATCACGATCAGGCCTCGCGATGGAGCTCCCACACCCGCCAGTGATTCGATCCCCTTCCGCTCCAGGAGCGCAATGATCTGCGGATTGTGGATGAGCGGGCCATCCGTGTAGATGGGGCCGTCCGTTGTGCGGCTCAGCTCCAGCACAATGTCCAGCGCCCGTTTCACCCCCATGCAGAAACCGGCGCTCCGTGCGAGCTTTATCATGGGAGACCCCAGAGAAATCCCAAATCCCAAATCCCAAATCCCAAGTCACAAGTCATAAATCCCAAATCCCAATCCCAAATCCCAAATGACAAATCCCAAATTCCAAATGATCGATAATCATAACGTTAATTTATCACAACTCCATCAGTAACCGGAATCTAGAAACCAGCAACCGCTCTAGAGGTCCATGACCTCGAGTTTCCTCCGGGCGAACGTGAGCGTGATGAGCGCGGTCGCGATGCTCACGACCCCGATCAGGCACACGCTTCCTGCGAGGTACATCGCAAGGGTAACTTCCGTGATCAGCCCCTTCAGGTGACAGTAGAGGGGGATGCCCTGCAGCACGAGCGTCACGCAGATATATATCATATTCAACACCAGGACCACTGTCCCGCCGAAGCCCGAGATCACCTCTGCGGGAGATGAGGCCCTCGGGTTAGGATACACGGCCCCCAGCCCGACCGAGAGGCCGGAGATGGCAATCCCCATGAATATCACCGAGGCGATCGAGCTCGCGAGCAGGAGGGGGGGGACCCCCAGCATCAGACCGGAGAGGAGGGCGAGCAGACCGGTGATCCCGACAGTGAATCCCACGCAGAGAAAATATTTTTCAGCGAGGATCCGCTGAATGCGCAAGGGGGTCAACCCCAGGAACCAGAACCGCTTGAGATCAAGGCTCATGAGCGGGAAGAAAAATCGGCTGCTGAGTCCCGCGAGCGTGAACCCCATTGCCGAGAGATTGAGGATAAAGAGGAGATACCTCCAGAACAGGCTCCCCAGGTCGTACGGCAGATTCCTGAGGTTGAGGATGTATATCCCCAGGAGGCCGAAGAAGAGCGCGAACTGCCCCCACTGCCCCGGATCGCGGCAGAAGCTGATGACATCCGCGCGCACGAGGCCGCAGACCGGCGAGCGCCAGGCGATACGGGAGGGCCGCCTCTGCCCGCAGGCCGCGGCGGGGCGGCTGAGCCTCCGGTCCCATGCAGCCGCGAGGAAACGCTCACCGGCCACGCCGCAGAGAGAAGAGAGAAACAGCGCATTGCTGACCAGCAGCAGCCAGAAGAAGGCCGCGTCCCCGCACGCCCCGCGGCTGAGGGCGAAAATACCATCAGCGACCCACCTGCTCGGCAGGAGGAACCAGCTCGCGAACTCGCACTTCGCCACAAGCTGATTCACGAATCGAAGAGACTGGTCCCCGCCCGGCGCATGCCCGCCGCCGGACCTCCAGAGGAGATACGCAGTGGCCGAACAGAGGCAGGCAATCACGACCTTTTTCTTCAGGCGCATCCGGCGTGGCGCGAATCGGCCGATGAGCAGCGAGACACCCACTCCGGCAGCGCCACAGAGAGCGACGAGCGGTACGAAAAACAGCCAGGAGATAAAAAATGCGCCCCCCCCGTAGCCCCCGGCATAAAAATAGGCGAGCATGAGGGGAATCGCCATGAACAGGAATGCCCACGAGCTCAAGAACACGGTCTCCCCGAGCTTGCAGCGCACGATCGCCGAAGGAGAAAGGGGGAGGGCGAAGAGCAGCTCATTCTCCCGCCGCGCGAAGAGGACGGGGTAGGCGAGGGTGAGGTTGCTGGATACAAGCATGATGAACACGCCAAACGCGAAGAGATACAACAGCCTGCCGAGGAGGTAATCTCCTATGCCGGGGAAGCCATGGAGGAAGGTCAGCCCATGGTACGTGATCGCGAAACAGCCGAACACCCATGCCGCAATGAAGAGCGTGACCACGATAGTTTTGAGAAGCGGCTCGCGACCGAGCGCACGCACCATATTTGCGAGGATCCTTCCCTTGAGGCGGAGGAGGCACCCTGTGTCATTCATCGCGAACGCAATCCCTTCAAACTCTAGGTTGCTGCAGTCACAAACCAGTTACTAAATAGCAGACGTAATGCCTCAGTCTTGGGTGGTGAGCGGACCCTCCAATCTGTAGGGGTCGCCTGCCTGCCGGCGGGCAGGGATTTATCCGACCCGTATGGCTTACTGCGGGCTTGATAAAACTTGTCCTGAGCGAAGCCGAAGGATCAAGCCCCTACAGCAATACCACCCATAACTGAGAAGGTGTGAAAAAATCCGGTTTCCGGCTTATGTATGTGATATCAGAATATTGTCATTGCGATCCCGCAAAGCGGGAGAAGCAATCTCTTGTTCCGCAATGAGTTGAGATTGCTTCGTCGCTACGCTCCTCGCAATGACAGGACTTTTGAATGCTACTTCCGAGACACCACACTAGCAGACACCATTTAAGATTGACATATAGAAACCGAAGTTGGGCATAAATAACCACAGATTAACACAGATAAACACAGACTGTGGTTGTACCTTGAGTTACGCACTCAGGTCACATCAGTCCTGTGCCTCTTCCGTGATGCGCAGGAACACCTCCTCAAGCTTCTCCAGATGGCCGGCCCGCCCCCTCAATTCGTCAATGGTTCCCAGGGCGATGAGCCTGCCCCGGCTGATGATCCCAACCCTGTCGGCAAGCTCCTCGGCGGCGGAGAGGGTATGGGTGCACATCAAAACCGCCCCACCCGAGCCCGCGCACCCCTTCAAGGCATCCTTGACTGAACGGACACTCCTCGGATCGAGGCCGACGAATGGCTCGTCCACGACCATGAGTCTGGGCTTGTGAATCATCACCATGGCGAAGATGAGCCTCTGGCGGAGGCCATGGGAAAGCTGCTCAACGAGGAATCCGCGCGCCTGGGAGAGATTGAACATAGAGATCATCTCCCCCTTCGCACGATTTCCTTCTTCACCGGTCAGGCCGTACACGCAGGCCGCAAAATCGAGCGTCTCATCCACGGTGAGCTTGTCATAGAGGAAAGGTATGTCGGGGACATACCCGAGGAACGATTTGGCCCTGATGGCTTCGTGGGCGACATCATGCCCGGCGATCCTGATGCTCCCGGAGCTCGGGCGCAGCAACCCCGCAATCATTTTCACCGTGGTGGTTTTGCCGGCTGCATTCGGCCCCAGCAGTGCGAAGAACTCACCACTCCTGAGCGTGATGTTGAGCCCATCAACCGCGGTCCTGTCGCCGAACCTTTTGGTGACCGAGAGAAGCTCGAGCATCGCTAATCCCTCATAAACAAATGTTCCATCACGGGGTGGATTGATCATATCTCTTACCGGAGCGCTCTATTACAATCGCGCCACACAATCCGCCCAATCCGCTCCATCTTAATGGGACAGTTATGGGGTTTTAGCCGCGGATGAACGCAGATAAACCTTTATGCAATCCGCGTGTATCTGCGTGTATCAGCGGCAAGAAACCCTACCTACTCGTACAATACTTTCTCATCTGCGGCAAACGATTGTTAAATGCCACCCATAAGTGACCCCTTACACTCCATCCGTGGTTGTCACATCTTTTTTGCGAGCGGCTGAGGCTCTCTGATGACCGCGATCCCATTGGGGAGATCCGCCCTCACCACGCCGCCATGCTGATCAACCCACACATTGATATCACCCGCGGCAGATGAGATGCGGTAGCTGCGCGTGGGGGTGAGCACGCCGTAAATGTTTACCACCTCTTCTCTCCCCACCTTGAATGTCACGCCATTCTCCGCCAGCCCCGAGAGCGGCAACCGGCCGCTCCCCGCCGGAGGCAATACTACACCTGGGAACAGCGCGGCGCAGGCGTGAGCGAAATCCCCGAGATCGTAATGGACGCACAGATCCCCGTCCGCGACGGAGCCACCCAGCGAGAGCATCGCGGCGCCACTGCGCACCTGAAGGGCGAACCGTTCAAATCCCCCGGGGTCGTTCAGGCTGACCTCTCCCTGCGCCAGGACTGTTTCCGGGAAGGCCAGTTTGATATAGAAGCGAACGGTGTATGAAATCGCGTCACTCAGTGCGTCTGCCGAGACGGCGAGCTCCCCGTATCCTATTTTCCGCTGAGCGTGATAGATGCCGTACCAGATCTGCGCGGCGGGTGATCCCTTGACGAGCGCAATAATCGCGTCAGGCGACCCGGCGCGCGAAGGCGCGCAGTGGCCCCTGAGCAGAAGGCCCATCATGACTGACCAGAAGAGAAGCGAAGCGGTGAACGTGAGCCGCCCGAGGTTCATAGCAATAGTTGACGGTTGAGAGTTCAGGGTTTAGGGTTGGGAGTTGCGGAGAAATAGCAGCATCCTGACGGCACTGTATACGGGACGCTCAACGCTCAACTCTTCACCCTCAACCAGTTTTACGGGATCACCAGGATCTTGCCGGGCCGGAGTGGGGCGTTGGGGCCGGAGAGGATTCCCCTGTTCGCATCATAGATGGTCCTCCATCTGTCAGCGCTGCCATAGAAACGGAGGGCGAGGCTCCGCAGTGAATCACCTCTGGCCACCTGGTAGCGCCTGACCGCAGCTGCCGCGGGGGGGTTCTGAGTCCTGGGCTCGGCGCCCTTCTGAGGAGCGGATTGAACTTTTTCCCGAACCGGAGACCGTGGCTGAGGAAGGGTCGGCGCCTCCGCTGACGTTCTCCCCTGCGCCGCCACAAGCTTGCCGAGGAGCATATCTTTTTCCTGGCGGAAGCGCTGCTCGAGCTCAGCCTTTTCTCTCCTGCGCTGTTCGTTGAGTCTCAGGAGCGCGTCGGCCTGGACCTTTTCGGATCTTCCGGCCTTTTCCTTTTCTTTGTCAGCCTGCGCCTTGAAGAAGAGCGCCTCTCTCCGCGCATCGGCCAGCTCTCTCTGCACACCGGTTTTCTCCCTGCCAAGTGAGCCGCTCAATTCGGCCAGCCTCTTTTCGTAGCGCAGCCGCAGCTCCTCTTTCTCTTTCTCCATGTCAGCCTTCACCCTGGCAATGAGCTTCTCTGAATCCGACGGGGGCTGCGCCTCGGCCAGCGCGCTCTGGAGCTCAGCCTTTTCCCTGGCAGAGGCGCTCGTAAGCTCCGCGAATTTCTTTTCGTATAACTGCCTTAGCCCCTCTTTCTCCTTCTCACCATCCGCCCTCACCCTCGAGAGGAGACGCGCTGCATCCGGAGAGAGCTGCGGCTGCGCTCCCAGCACGGGGCCCTGCTTCGCGCGGTACTCATCGAGCTCCTTTTCCGCCTTCTTTATCCTGGAGAGGAGCGTCTTGTTATCCTTGAGGTAGAAGGCGCTCTCCCTCTGGAGCTCAGCGACTTTTTCATTTGCGAGCGCGGACTTCTGCCGGAGTGACTCATCGGTGGGCTGGGGACCCTTCTCCTCGGACGCCACCTTTTTTAGCGCTTCGAACCTCTCGTTGCTTTTTTTGAGCGCTTCGTCGCTCGCCTTTTTTTGAGCCTGTAGATTTGCGATCTCCGCCTTCAGTGCCTCCAGCGTCTTGTCAAACTGTCCCTTCTCGTTCAGGTACTTTTCCCAGAGCTGCGCCTTCTCACTTTCTAACGAGCGGGTGAGCGAATTAAGTGCGCTCTTTGCCTCGTCAGCCTTCACACCGGTGCGCCCCTTCCCCCCCTGCTGCCCCTGCGCGGCACTGGCGAGGAGCGCGCCCATTTGCTGCTTGGTCCCCGAGAGTTCCTCCCTGAGCGCCTCAACAGTCTTGAGATAGGCGTCGTTTTCAGTCCGTAAATTGGCGATGTCTTGCCGCGCCCGCTGGAGATCCGCCTGAATCTCCGTGCCCTCCCCCGCACCTCCCTGGAGATTCGGGCCGGATACCGGCCGCGCCACGGTCCCCGTGGACTTCTCCTCCTCCGCACTATGGATCCAGCGCGCAACCATATCGGCCTTCTCTGATTGAGGCTCCAGGCGGAGATACTCCTTGTAGTGGAGGATGGCGTTCGCTTTATCGGACCGGTAGTCATCATAGATGATCCCCAGGTCCAGGTGGGCCGGCGCGAGGTTCGGATCGAGTTGCAGCACCTTTTCATAGATACTGATCGCGGCCTCAAAATCCCCCTCCCGGTACTTATTAGCCCCGAGCCGGTAATGGCGCAGGACGCCCTTGTGCGCCTTTGCCTTGGCCGTATCACGCGAACCGCAACCGGGAACGAGCACCACCGCGGCGGCGATGAGCGCCAGAGAGACCGTGGACGCCACGGCACGCTGCCGGGCCTTTCGAGCACACCGAAATAGTGGGATGGCGACCCTCATCATGTCTTCCCCCTCATCCACGCACGCACCTGGGGAGCATACATCCCGTCCGGTTGCAGGCGGAGGTATTGCTGGTAGTGGGAGAGCGCCTTTTGCCTGTCCCTCAGCCCCTCAGCGTATATGGACCCGAGGCCGAGGTGGGCGTGCGCATAGGCGGGATCAATCTCGAGGGCTTTCTGGAATGCGGCAATGGCCTTGCCATACCACCTCTTATCCTTATAGATTGCCGCGAGGTTGCTGTAGGCCTTGAGGTAGTCTGGTTTGTATTGAATCGCCTTGCGGTATTCGCCGATTGCCTCCTCGTACATCTTTAAACGGTCGTAACTGTAGCCAAGATTGAAATGCGCCTGGGGATTTGTCGGATCGAGGGCCAATGCGCGACGATACTCATCAATCGCTTCTCTGAACTTGCCCTGCCGCTGGAGCAGTACCGCGAGATTGTAATGGCTGGGCGCGTTCGCAGGTTTCCGCTTGATGACCTGCTCGTACTCGACGATCTGCTCCTTCTCCCTCTCGCCCGCCTTGAGTTTTTTCTCTACCTCTTTCGCGTCGGCGGCCTTCGGCAGCGCCTTCAAATATTTACGGTAGTACGAGGCCGCCCTCGCGCTGTCTGACTTGTACGTCTCCTGGATCCTGGCAATCTCCTTGTAGGCAGAGGCGCCATCCGGGCCGCCCTTCGCAACCGTCTCGAGCTCCTGCAGTGCCCTGTCGTACTGCCCCAGGCGCTCATAAATCGCGGCGAGTTCACCGCGCACCCGGACGCGCGTGGGGTCGAGCTGGAGGGCTTTCAGATAATCCCTTTCGGAATCACTGAATTTTGCCTCACCCTGCGCGCGCCGCGCGCGCCCCTCGTACTGGTCGGCCATATCCGATGTCAGATCGAGGCCGGGCGCGAGCCTCCGCACTTCCTCCAGGGCCTCTGCGGCCGGCTCGTACTGCCCATGGGTCACCAGGTAACGCGCATGGTGCAGATAGAGATCGGCGAGCGCACCCTCGCTCACCTCGCCGGGCGCGAGCTTCTTGGCGATCGCGGCCTCATCGAGGGCCTTCTGAAACGCGCCCCCTCCCGCCAGCGCGCGCGCGAGCTTCCAGTGAAGCGCTCCGCTGTTCGGGGTGAGTTCAAGCGCTTTCGAAAACCGCTCCCCCGCCTCAACGCACTCCCCGCTCTTGAGGGATTCATCGCCAAGGGCACTGTACACGGACACGAGCTCCGCCCCATAGGCGAAATCGGGCTGGCGCGATTTCAGCCACTCATATTCTTTCTCGGCGCCCCTGAGATCCCCGGAGGACATGAATGCCTCCGCGAGGAGGTCGTGAACCTGATCATCATCAGGCGTCTCATCGCGCGCCCTGGTCAGGATCGCTATGGCTCGACCCGCCTCCTTGCCCTTGAGGAGTTTTTCAGCCTCTCGGAGCGCGTCTTTCGACATCGCCACGGCAGGGGTCGCCACAAGGCCTGTCCTCCCACGCAGCCTGCCCACGATTGCCATCACGTCGGCGGCGTCGGGCGCATTGATGTTCGCGTCCAGATACGCCTGGTAATGCTTCAGTGCCTCCTCCGGCTTGTCCAGCTTTTCCTCATAGATCCTCGCGATTTCCAGATGAGCCCGCGATGCGGCGCGGGGCTCCTTCGCAACGGCCTTTTTGTAGGCCCCTATGGCGCTCTCGTATTCACCCTTCTCCTCACAACGCTTGGCAATCAGTTGTTGCTCATCAGGAGACTCCGCGAGGGAACTCTGCACATCGGGGCGCTGCAACAGGCCCTGAACAATCTTCCCCACCGCGTCCGCCCTCGGCCCCTCGGGGTTGAGCGCGAGGTACCGCTGGTACGCCACCACCGCCTCAGCGGGCTTATTGAGGTGCGCCTGACAGAGCACGCCGAGATTGTAAAAACCGCTCGCATACGAAGGGTCAAGTTCCACCGCGCACTTGAACTGATCGGCCGCTTTGTCATAAAGGCCGACCTTCCCATAGAGGACGCCCAGTTGGTTGTAGGCCTTTTTGAAACGCGGGTTGTCCTTGATCGCTGCATGGAGCTCGCTGATCGCTCTGTCGTAATCGCCGCTCTCCTTGTACCTCATGGCCAGATCATAGTGGCGCTCATCCCGTGCCCCACAGCCGCAGAGCAGGATCCCCAGCAGTATAACGGTAACGCTCGTGAATAATTTTTTCATGGGACGATTGGCCCAACGCTCATTCAACGCTGCGGGTATTTTATAATCTCTTTCGGGATCAGGCAATACATAACCGCGCCGCACCCGCACCGGGGTGAGGCAGGAGGAGGCGGGCGTATCTCGACCAGCGGGGGGAGCCTGTTTCACCCTCAGGGCTTTTTCAGGAACGTGAATTCGCCCTTCCTGTCCACATCCACTTCTACCGTATCGCCATCCTGGAACTCGCCCTCGAGCACCTTGAGCGCGAGTGGATCCTGGATGGATCGCTGGATCGCCCGCTTCAACGGCCGCGCGCCGTAGGTGGGATCATATCCAAGGCGGGCGAGCTGCGCTCCGGCTCTCTCCGTGACGCGCACGGCGATCTTCCTCTCCTCGATCCTCCGCACGAGCAGGCCAACCTGGATCTGAACGATCCGTGCGATATCTTCTTCGCTCAGGCTCCGGAATATCACTACTTCATCAACCCGGTTGAGGAACTCGGGGCGGAAATGCTCCTTCAGCGCCTGGGTGATCTTCTCCCTGATCATCTCCTCGCCCGACGACCCCGCCTCCTGGAGCCAGCGGGTGCCGATATTGGAGGTCATGATAAGCACCGCGTTCCTGAAATCGACCGTCCGGCCCTGCCCATCCGTCAATCTCCCGGCATCCATGATCTGAAGGAGGATATTGAACACATCGGGGTGCGCCTTTTCTATCTCATCAAGGAGGATGACGGTGTAGGGGCGGCGGCGCACGCGCTCCGTGAGCTGCCCGCCCTCCTCAAAGCCCACATAGCCCGGGGGCGCGCCGATGAGCCGCGCCACGGAATGCTTCTCCATGTATTCGGACATATCGATGCGCACCATCGCGGACTCGTTGTCAAAGAGAAACTCCGCCAGCGCCCGGGCGAGCTCCGTTTTCCCCACGCCGGTGGGGCCGACAAAGATGAAGGAGCCAATGGGGCGATTCGGGTCCTGGAGGCCTGCCCGCGCCCTGCGCACCGCGTTCGAGACGGCCGCGATCGCCTCATCCTGCCCCACGATGCGCGCCTTGAGGCGCGCTTCCATTTTGACCAGCTTTTGCCTCTCGCCCTCCACGAGCCGCGACACGGGAATCCCCGTCCATGTGGCGACCACTTCGGCGATATCCTCCTCGTCAACCTCTTCCTTGAGCATCTTTTGATCCTTCTGGAAGTCGGCGAGCTTCTTTTGGGCGGACTCCAGATCCTTTTTTAAGCCGATGAGGACGCCGTATCGGTACTCCGCAACCTTCGCGAGGTCGCCCTCCCGCTCGGCGAGCTGCTCCTTCGTTTTCACCTCCTCGATTCTCTGCTTGACCGCGCTGATCTGTGAAATCGCCTCCTTTTCCGACTTCCAGTGCGCGCGCATCTTATCGCGCGCCTCACTTGCATCTGCGAGATCACGCTCCAATTTCTTCAAGTGGTCGCGGGATGATTTATCTCTCTCCTTTGACAGCGCCTGGCGCTCGATCTCGAGCTGAGTGATCCTGCGCTCCGCCTCGTCAAGTTCGGTGGGCAGGCTGTCGATCTCCATTCGCAGGCGGGACGCAACCTCGTCGACGAGATCGATCGCCTTGTCCGGCAGGAAGCGCTCCGTAATGTATCGGTTTGAGAGCGTGGCCGCCGCGACGAGCGCGCTGTCCCTGATCCTCACGCCGTGGTGCACCTCATACCGCTCCTTCAGCCCCCGCAGGATGGCAATCGTGTCCTCCACGGACGGCTCGCTCGTGCGCACGGGCTGGAAGCGCCTCTCGAGCGCCGCGTCTTTCTCGATATGCTTCCGGTATTCGTCGAGGGTGGTGGCGCCGATGCACCGCAGCTCGCCCCGGGCGAGCATGGGTTTGAGCATATTCGAGGCATCCACCGCGCCCTCGGCAGCCCCGGCGCCGACGAGCGTGTGGAGCTCGTCTATGAAGAGGATGACCTCACCGGAAGCCATGCTGATCTCCTTCAGGAGCGCCTTCATGCGCTCTTCAAACTCGCCGCGGAACTTCGTCCCGGCGATCAGCGCGCCGAGATCAAGGGCGAGCAGCCTCTTGTTCTTGAGCCCCTCGGGGACATCGCCGGAGGCGATCCGCTGGGCCACCCCCTCAACGATCGCCGTCTTGCCGACACCCGGCTCCCCGATGAGCACGGGATTGTTTTTCGTCCGGCGGGAGAGCACCTGCATCACGCGCCGTATCTCGTTATCCCGTCCGATCACGGGATCGAGTGTCCCGCGGCGCGCGAGCGCAGTGAGATCGCGCGTGAAACGCTCCAGCGCCCTGTATTTGCTCTCGGGGGTTGGGTCGGTGACCCGGTGGCTGCCGCGCACACTGACCAGTGCCTTGAGCATCCGCTCCCGGTCACACCCGTGTCTGGCGAGGAGCGCCGCGACCTCACCCGCTGACGCTGAGGTCATGGCGAGGAGGAGGTGCTCAACGCTCACGTACTCGTCCTGGAGCTTCTCGGCCTCGCGGAATGCCTCGTCGAGCACGAAGCGCATCTCACGCCCGAGGACGGGCGGCGAGGCCATCGCACCGTGAACCCGCGGCGCCTTCCCGAGTGCCTCACGCAGTTCGCCTTCCAGCACGGGGGCGCTCACCCCGGACTGCTCGAGCAGCGGCAGGGCGACCCCCTCCTGCTGCCCCATCGCCGCGAGCATCAGGTGGAGAGGGGAGATCTCCTGCTGGTTCTCGTCGCTCGCGAGGCGCTGCGCGTCCTGGAGCGCTTCCTGGGATCGCATGGTGAGCTTGTCAAATTGCATAACCACACTCTATTACTTTGAACCACAGAGAGCACAGAGGACACAGAGATTGACGTGTGACACAGATTCACACAGATAGACACAGATGAACACAGATTATTCAGTGGTAAAAAGATCATCATGCAGTTTGAAGTACAGAGGGGGACACGGAGACCCTTAAAGCAGCAACAACAGTTTCTCGTCTCTGGTTTCTCGAACAGGAAATGATCTGTGTGTATCCCTGCCTGCCGGCAGGCAGGTGTGTTCATCTGTGGTTAAAATTAAACCGTGGCTACTCCATCGAAAGTTTCTCTCCGTGCGCTCCGTGTCTCTGTGGTGAAAAATTACCTTTTGGTGCGCTTTCTGACGCGCTTTTGTTTCCCGGCGAAGATGGAGTCGATCGTGCCGATGAGGCCCTCCTCGGTGAACGGCTTGGTCACGTAGGCATCCGCTCCCAGTTTGAGCCCCTTCTCAATATCACTCTTCCTGTCGAGGGCGGAAATGATGACCACCGGAATCTCTTTTGTCGCCGGATTCTTCTTGAACACGTCGCAGTACCAGTACCCCGAGAAAAAGGGCATCATGATATCCAGAATGATCATATGGATATCGCCTGCCATGATCATGGATATCGCCGCCACACCGTCAGGGGCGACGAGGGCCCCATAGCCGTGGCGTTCGAGCATTTTTGAAATCATCTCCGCCACGTCCTCATCGTCTTCTATAATGACTATTCTGCGCGTTATCTCAGTGGGCTTCATATTCATGCACTCCTGTTTCAACCGCGATGAATAAGAATTTTTTCCAAAAAGGGAAGCTCATGTCTCACATAGGGAAACCGGATCACGCCGTGGCCTCATTCCTGGGCGACGCTGAACTCGAAGTAGTGCACCGTGAGGTCGTGCGCGTCAGCGAAGGCCTTTGCCAGCCTCTCCTGGAGATAGTCGTACACCTCTTTCTTGTGCCGCTGCACGTCGTAATCGCGAGTCCGGGCGTCAACGTCCTTGAGAGGAACATTGGCCTTCAGGCTGATCTCGGAATAGATTCTCATCTTAACCATGGCTCGTCTCCTTGTAGCCGGTGGATTCCTTATAGTGAACCCATGTGCAGAAAATGGCTGATCTGAGGGCTGAATTTTACGATCAGTCCCGCAACCACCACGCTCACCATGCACATGAGCTTGATGAGGATGTTGAGCGACGGCCCTGCCGTATCCTTGAACGGGTCGCCCACGGTGTCGCCCACCACCGCCGCCTTGTGCGCTGCCGACCCCTTGCCGCCGTAATGCCCCTGCTCGACGTATTTCTTTGCGTTATCCCAGGCACCGCCGGAATTGGCGAGCATGATGGCAAGGACGAAGCCGGTCGCCGTGGCGCCTGTAAGAAATCCCATGACGCCTGCAACGCCGAGGACGAGCCCGACGATGATGGGGATGACGAGCGCGCTGAGAGACGGGAGCAGCATCTCACGCTGGGCTCCCTTTGTTGAAATCGTCACACAGGCGGCGTAGTCAGGCGTTGCCTTCCCCTCCATGATACCCTTGATCTCCTTGAACTGCCGTCGCACCTCTTCCACCATACGGCGCGCCGCGCGGCCCACCGCCTTCATGGAAAGGGCGCAAAACATGAACGCCATCATGCTGCCGATGAAGAGGCCGACGAGCACCTTGGGGTTCACGAGGGTGATATTGTACTTCTCCATGAAGAAGGCGAGGTTCGCCTTCTGTATGGTGGCGATGTCGTAGGTCTTATCGCCGATGTGCACGAGCCTGTCAACGCTGTGCGTCGCCAGGCGGACGAGGCCGATGCGCACCTCCTCGACGTACGCAGCGAGCAGGGCGAGCGCTGTCAGCGCTGCCGACCCTATAGCATATCCTTTCCCGGTCGCTGCGGTCGTGTTGCCGAGTGAGTCGAGAGCGTCAGTCCGCTCACGCACGTACGGCTCGAGGCCGCTCATCTCCGCGTTACCGCCGGCGTTGTCCGCGATCGGCCCGTAGGCGTCGGTCGCGAGCGTGATGCCGAGAGTGGAGAGCATGCCGACGGCGGCGAGCCCCACGCCGTACAATCCCATCTCGGGAGAGGTGAATCCGCCCGCGCAGCCGAAGGCAACCAGTATGGCAATACCTACTGTAATCACCCCCGGCCAGGTGGAGAGCATGCCTATCGAGATCCCCTCAATGATGACCGTCGCCGGGCCGGTAAGGGACTGGTTGGAGAGCTCCTGCGTGGGCTTGTAGTCCTGCGAGGTATAGTACTCCGTAGCCTTACCGATGATCCAGCCCGCGAACAGGCCGGCGAGGATCGAGAACCACAACCCGATGTGGCCCGGGAGCAGCCAGCGCACGAGCACGGCGGAGAGCACCGTTATCCCCACGGTGCTCAGATTCACGCCTCGTGCGAGCGCCTTGAGCAGCTCTTTCTGCGTGGCCTTCTCGCCGCTCCGCACGACAAAGATACCCGCGATTGAAAGCAGTGTCCCGACGCCGGCGATGACCATGGGGAGCAGGATCGAGTTGAGAATCAGCGCCGGCTCGGCCGCAAAGGAGGCAACGCCGATGGCGGTCGTCGCCAGTATGGAGCCGCAGTATGACTCGTAGAGGTCGGCTCCCATCCCCGCCACGTCCCCCACGTTGTCGCCTACGTTGTCAGCGATCGCCGCGGGATTGCGCGGGTCGTCCTCGGGAATGCCCGCCTCGATCTTGCCCACGAGGTCGGCGCCGACGTCGGCCGCCTTCGTGAAGATACCGCCGCCGACACGGGCGAAGAGCGCCTGCGTGCTCGCGCCCATGCCGAAGCAGAGGATCGTCACGGTCGTCTCCACGAGACTGAGGTGCACGATCCTGGCAAGGATGTAGAACCAGATGCAGATGTCGAGGAGGCCGAGGCCGACACAGACCAGGCCCATCACCGCGCCGCTGCGGAAGGCGATCTGGAGGGCGCTGTTGAGCGAACCACGGGCAGCGTTCGCCGTCCGCGCATTCGCATAGGTGGCGGTCTTCAGCCCGATGAAGCCGCAGAGGCCCGAGAAGAATCCCCCCGAGAGAAACGCAAAGGGTACCCACTTTGACTGGACGTGCAAACCGAACGCGAGTATGGCAAAGAAAATGGCGGCGAACACAAAGCATATGGCGACGACCTTGTACTGCTGTTTGATATACGCCCGGGCGCCGGACCGGACATACGAGGCGATTTCCTTCATCCTGTCCGTGCCTTCGGGCTCTTTTATCATGGTGTGGTAAAAATACCATGCGCAGACGAGCGCGGCGATTGACGCCAGAGGCGCGATGAGCCAGATGAGGGGGAGACGTTCCACCGTCATCTGACCGGCGTCCTGCTGTGCCCAGGCGGCCAAGGGCATGAGCAGCCCTCCGGCAAAAATGAACATGCGTGCGATACAGTGTCTCATACGTGTCTCCTTATGTTCCTATTGGTAATGTCAAAAGTTTCTTTAAAGCAACCACAGATTTCTCAGATTATTTATGCCTTTTCTGAGTAAATCAGTGGTGATTTATCTGTGGTAACATGCGTGTAATTAAGCCCTTGTATAGAAATTCTTTCCCTTCTCCATTTACCACAGATTTATTCACCACAGATTGGCGCAGACTTCCTCCCCCCCAAAAATCTTCACAACTATCTGTGCAATCTGTGGTTGCATTCAGCTCTTTCATTGAACTTTTGACACTACCTTCCTATTCCAGGGGGCGTTATTATTGACCCGCCAGCCATCCGTGTCAACAAAAATGCAGCGCAAAAATGCAGCGCTCTGCGTAATGGGACACAGTTATGGAGTTTTGCCACGGATGTACACGGATTATTACGGATGCTCGCGGATACCTACCAAAATCAATCCGTGTATATCCATCAATCATCCGTGAGAATCAGTGGCGAACAACTTTGTCCCCCAGCTTATAATTGACGCATTACGGCTCCACTGGATACGGTTTGAACCATTGATTTTGCCCTTGCCATTATCAAGGGGGCGGCTTCCCCTCGCTTTCCTTCGCCATGAGCCTGTTCACCAGCCTCACGATCTCTCCGGCATTCTTCGCGTAGCCGGCGGCGCCTATCTTTTTCGCATACGCGGCAGTCACCACCGCCCCTCCCACCATCACCCTCTGCTTCATCCCGTGTTTTTTAAGCTCTGCGATAACCAGTTCCATCTGCTTCATCGTGGTTGTCATGAGGGCGGAGAGCCCGACAATATCAGCCCCCGCGGCGGCGGCACGTTCAACGACAACCTCCGCGGGAACGTTACGCCCGAGATCTATGATTTCGTACCCGTAGTTTTCCAGGACCGTGCAGCAGATGTTCTTGCCGATATCGTGGACGTCTCCCCTCACGGTGGCCATGACAATCCTTCCCCGGGAGGGCATTTTCTCTCCCTTCATCTCCTTCCTGAGACGGCCAAAGGCGTTCTGTACCGTCTCGGCGGCGAGGATCATCTGCGGGAGGAACAGCTCTCCCCTCTCAAACCGCCTCCCCACCTCCTCAAGGGCGGGGGCGAGCATTGAGATGTTGATCTCAATCGGCGGGATACCATGCCTGAGCGCCTCCTCGACGTGCGGTATCACTCCCTCACGGTCTCCCGCGACGATGAGCGAGAGGAATTTCTCCTTGATCATCTCAGGCGCCGGCCGCGGAGCCCGTTCAGCGGGGACCGGGACTGCCACACCGGCCCTGAACCTGGCGATGTAATCCCGCGCCCCCCCGTCCGACAGGGTGAGCACACGGCCCGCGCGCAGCGCCCGCATGACCACCTCATCCGCCGGGTTGAGTATCACCGCATCCAGGCCAGCCCCCATGGCCATGGCGAGGAACGATGCGTTCAGAATGCTCCTCTCCGGCAAACCGAAGGAGATGTTGCTCAGCCCCACAATGGTCTGATATCCCCGTTCCTTGAGCATGCTCAGTGTTTCGAGCGTCACCAGGCCCTGCTCCGGCGCCGCTGAGATCGCCATTGCGAGAGGGTCAATGAGGATATCCTCCGGCGCGATGCCCGCCCTCAACGCATCCGCCCTCACCTCCTCGGCGAGCCGCACCCTCTCCACCGCGCTGTCCGGTATGCCCCGGCCTGAGAGCGGGAGTATCACGATCGCGGCGCCGTAGCGGCGCGCGAGGCGCAGGAGTCGCCGGGTTTTTTCCCCGTCCGCGGGGACTGAATTGATGAGCGGCCTCCCCTCACTCTCCCGCAATCCCGCCTCGAGGGCCTCGGGATTGTTCGAATCGAGTACCAGGGGGACGTCAATGCTCCGCTGCATGAGGAGCACGGCCCTCTCCATGAGCTCCCGCTCCGAAACCTTCCCCAGGCCGAGCGCCTCGCCGCTCACGCCAACGTTCACATCCAGGAGATGGGCCCCCTCGCGGACCTGATCGGTTGCCGCCTCTCTCATCGCTGCCGGATCGCCCGTGATAAACGCGCGCGCCATTTCCTTTTTCACGCTGAGATTGATGCGCTCGCCGATCACGAGGGGTGATCCGCCGGCTTCAAGCGATACCATCTTCGTCCGGCTACACAGGCGTAAGCGTGGATGGACCGTCCTCTTGACCGGTTTCCTTTTCGCGAGCACCGACGCCATGGCCCTGATATGAGCGGGGGTGGTTCCGCAGCACCCGCCTATGATATTCACGCCGAGCCGTGCAAAACGCTCGGCGAACCGCGCCATGACCTCTGGGGACTCGTGGAACACGGTCTTCCCGCCGACCAGCTCGGGCAGGCCGGCGTTGGGCAGGACCGATAGAAAGGCAGGGGTCACGGATGCCATTGACTCCATGATAGGCAATATCTCATCCGGCCCGGTGCTGCAGTTGGCCCCCACCGCCGCCGCTCCCATGGCGGCGAGCACCGCGGCCGCCACCTCGGGTGGTGTGCCGGTGAGCGTTCTCCCCCCCTCTCCGAATGTCATATGCGCCACGACAGGGAGATCTGAAACCTCCGCCGCCGCGATGAGCGCCGCCTTCGCTTCCCTCAGGTCAGAGATCGTCTCGAGGAATATGAGATCTGCTCCCCCGCGCGCCAGCGCCCTGAGCTGCTCCCTGAACGCATCCACCGCTTCACCGAACGCCACACTGCCGAGCGGCGCGAGCTGTTTCCCGAGCGGCCCCACCGAGCCGGCGACATACGCCCTCCCGCCGGATGCCTCGCGCGCGAGGCGAATCGCTTCGCGATTGATGCGCTCGACCTCGTCCGCCAGGTGATACTCCGCGAGCTTGAAGCGGTTGGCCCCGAAGGTATCCGTCTCGATAATCTCCGCTCCGGCGTCGATGTATCGCTCATGTACGGAGACAATGAGCGTGGGGCGACTGAGCACCGCCTCTTCAGGGCATGCCCCCTCGGGGAGGCCGCCCTCCTGAAGCATGGTCCCCATCGCCCCGTCGCCGAGGAGGATGCGCTCTTTAAGTACTTCTAAAATATGTTTCATATACAACAACCCTAACCGCGGATGAGGCGGATTAAGCGGATTTTAATAAGCAAAGGCTGCATCCACGGATTTCACTGATATTCACGGATGTAAAAACAGCCCAAAGTTTAAAGCTGAAAGCCAAAGGAGGCGGTTACACTTTAAACTTTATACTTTCAACTTTTTGCTGTGGTTACAATCCGTCCAATCCGCGGTTTAAATTTATTGTTTCGGCTTCCAGCCCATGATCGCCGTGATGGATTTCTCCGGGATGAGAATCGAGCTGCTGCTGAGGCTGATCCCGATCTGCCCCGCCCCGAGCTCCTCAAGCACCTCCCGCTGCGCCGACAGGTCCCAGTCTCCGTACCCTGGGCTGAACCTCCTGGTGGGGATGAAGTTCCTCCACCTATCTGACTCCCGGAGCAGCCGGCACAGGGAGTTGACAACCCCCTCCACAGCCTCGGAGCCGAACGCATCCATAATCATCGCCTCCGTCATCCGCTTCTCAGCCATCAGCCCATCCATCGCCGAGGACAATTCAGGCCCGATGGTTGCAGCCATCAGCGTGGCACCGGTGCATCCGTCGAGGAGCGCGGCAACGCCGCCGCTCCGGATATGGAATCCCGTACCCTGGAAGCAGACAACAGCGTGTGCGCCGCGCGATAATTCCAGCGTCTTGCACGCCGCAGCAGGTGCGATCAGACGCCAGCCCCACTCAACTGTCGCGCGGAACAATTCCCGCAGCTCGCCGGACTGCCGATACTCATCGGCGCTCATGCGGAGGCGTTTCAGGACATCCTCATTACCGATGTCCAGGCTGATATCCCTGAGAACACCACTCCCGTTACTCAAGCCCATAAAAATCAGATCGCCCTGCAATCCCTAGGCCATGCAGCGGATACTACTCAGTATTCACCACGGGGGCACGGAGCACATAGAGTGGAGGTACACTGCTTCAGTGTATTCAGTGTCTTCAGTGGTGAAAACGATTAATCACTGAAAACAGTGAAACCACTGGGAATCCGTTATGTTTCTCCGTGGTGAAGATTATGGTGAGCTCTCTGTCGTCCGTGTCCCACAATTAAGTCAGTGCACAGCCCTTGTACCACGAGACGAACCTCGCGATCCCCTCTTCAATCCCAACCCGCGGGCGGTACCCGAGCATCGCTCTCGCCTTGCTGATATCCGCATAGGTGATCGGGGTATCGCCGGGCTGCGCGGGGAGTTTTTTTATCACTGCCTTCTTCCCCGCCGCCTCCTCTATGACCCGGATGAGCCTGGTGAGCTCAATGGTCTGTGACTCTCCGAGGTTGAATATTTCAAAGGGGAACGGCTTGTCGATCGCCTTCAGGAGACCATCCATGATGTCGTCAACATAGGTGTAATCCCGCTGGCTCGTCCCGTCACCGTACAGCTCAATCGGTTCGCCCCGGAGGATCTTCCGCGTGAATCTGCAAATTGCCATCTCCGGCCTCTGACGCGGCCCGTAGACGGTAAAGAAGCGCAGGCAGGTGATATTCATCCCGCTGAGATGGTGGTAGGTATAGCAGAGGAGTTCACACGCCCTTTTCGTTGCCGCATACGGGGATATCGGTTGATCCACCCTGTCCTCTTCAGAAAAGGGCACCTTGGCGTTGACTCCATAGATTGATGATGAAGAACCGAAGATGAAATGGCGTATGCCATGCCGGCGGGCGAGATCGAGCAGATTGAGCGTCCCGAGGCAGTTCACCTCTTCGTACAACAGCGGATCCTTCAGGGATTCACGCACACCCGCCCGGGCGGCGAGGTGCACGATGGTTCCGAACTGATGATTCCGGCAAAGGTCATGGAGGAGATCCTTGTTTCGTATATCACCCTCGACGAGCGTAAAGGAAGGGTTGCCGATCGAGGGAGAGATATTTCTTCTCTTGATCGCCGGGTCGTAGGAGTCATTGAAATCATCAAGGCACACCACCCCTCTCCCCCCTTCGAGCAGCCGCTCGACGAGGTGAGAACCGATAAAGCCTGCCCCTCCCGTGACGAGTATCTTCATAAATCCCAAATCCCAAAACAAGATATTCACTGGAAACTAGTCGAGTCAAAATCGCCAGTAACGAGCAACCAGAAACCAGTAACCGTCGTTATGGTACCATAACCATCTTCACACAATCAAGGAAGGGGGGCTCCCCGAAATGGCGGATAACCAGACCCTCCATCTTCGTAGCGCACTCTTTATGGTGCGCTTTAAGGTGAGACCTTTCAGGGTGCGCCGGGGCGTATCGGCAAACAATTCGTAGCGCATCCTTCAGGGTGCGGCGAGGCGTATCGGCAAACAATTCGTAGCGCATCCTTCAGGGTGCGCGGTGCTCATGTGTGTCAAGGAGGGTGATCTTGCCTGATGGGGGACTAATTATTTTCGCGCGTGTCAAGGCGGATGGGTTTAGTCTTTGAGGTTTTTTCCCGGCACGATTATTCTCCCTTAGATTTTCGTAAGGGGTCAGTCACGGGGTGTAGAGCACCCTTAAGGGTGCTCTACGTTGTGGAGTATTCTATTTAGCCCCACCGTAACTGAGGGATTACAGATTTCCCCCGATTTCGTTTCCCACCGCAGTCGAAGAGGAGTAAAATTAACCCAGGCTGATCGGGCAGGGGTCATTGTCGATTTAGGGAGATTAAAGAAATTCCGTCGCCACCGTCGCCGATCGAGCGGGTGGATCGAAAACTAAAGATTAAAGAATTGACCCCGGAGGCAGCCGTCCGCCATTACCGGTCTATCAAGGGACACGACGATGTTGACAGTATGGGTGAGGCGCACACCTCGCCATGCTTTCTGTCAAGGGATTCTTCTCGGTTGCTTCTCCGATCTCCTTTTTGCCTCTTGCTCCTGCTTCGCTAACTTTTGTTTCTGCCCTTTGTCCTTATCCTTCTTGCCTTTGTCTCCCATTGCGTACCTCCTTTTCCCGCTGTCCCTCATCTTTTCGCCGCGAGCCCCGTTCAGCGAACCCCCTGCGGTCGCGCTGAACAGCCCGGATCAGCGGCAAGGCTCCAGCGTTTGCGCGGGCCTCGTTCGCGCCGCCAGGCGCGGCAAGGCATGAGAGCTCGCTCAATTCCGATTGTTCGATCTTCTATTTTCTCATTGTTTTTTCAATGACTGCTTTTCGCGATTGAAGTTCATCCAGCCTCTTTTTTAAGGCGGATGTTTCTTTCTTGATCTTGCGCAGTTCAGTCTGGTTTTTCCCTTTCGACAAATAATCCTCGCCAAGTTCCTCGGTGATAAACTGCTCAAGCTGGCCCCTCAATACCTTCAAATATGGATTGCCCCATATCGCACCCTCTCGGTATTCAAGCTTGCCGGCACGTATGCCCTTCACAATGAAGTCCCGGCCTACTCCATACTCCTTCTGCGCCGTGACGTCGCTGAGAGTTGCTCCCTTACGATTCCACTCACCGTATTCCGCCATATCTTGTCTCTCTGACCGAACGTCGGCGCTGAGCGGTGGCGGGTACGCCGTACGCTCAAGCGCCTTGTTCGCCAAATCGTTGTTTCACCGCCTCCCGAACCTTGGTTGTGATGAACTCTGGTGCGTTCCAGATATATTTCAGTGCCTTCTTTCGGACATTCATCGGCAGTCCGGAAAGATAAGCAATGGCTGCTTCGACTGAGAATTCCCTTTCCGTCTCTTTTTTGAAGTTGGAATCGAGAGCAGTCCACACAGCAGCTTGATAGCCATGTTCTTGGCACCAAGTTCGGATGACATCATGCACATCCGTCTGTCTCGGATTCGTATCGGGTGAGCTTGTTCCTCGCGTGATGTCCACCCATCCGATCTTTTCGTCCGAGGTTCCTTCACGCTTCTTGAGATCGTCACGTGCATCATCGAGTGACGCCCTTGGACTGAGCACGTGCATGGTTGGAACAACATTTCCATTGGATTTGTCAATCACGAGGGTGAGGCGGGCATCACAGGATATTCGAGAGAACTCGATTGAAAGCCTTGGTCCACCCTCTTGCCATGTGCCTTCTCGTGGCAGATCGCGGGGATCCCACACCAGCGAGCCCCATCCTATTATTGCGATTTCCATATTTGGCGAACGTCAGCGCTGAGCGGCAATCCCGCTAAGCAAGACGCGGGGAAAAAGCGAACGCGCGTGCGTTCGCGCATCTGCGCCGGCAAGGCTGTCATTATTCAATATCTGTCCTTACCTTAAAATATGAAGTACATCGCGCTGCTGGTGAAATGTAAAGTTAAAAGATTTGACCCCCATCTCAGCAGAATCAGATCTCGACTATTGACCAACGAGGAGCGTCTTGTTGGGCATGGTTATGTGATCAGCAAAACGCCGAGTTTATTAAGAACCTCGGACAATGTGGTCTCCGGGAGCTTACAGCAATACTGCGTATTCCTGGCCTGCCAATCAAGGCTCTTAACTTGATCGGATAAAATGACGCCGGAAGCTTTCAGCCCAGGAGGGATGCGCACTTCGAACGGATAACCTTTGATTTGAGTGGTAAT